>NZ_JBQCUK010000003.1:182586-270110 GCF_051963335.1 Neisseria sp. P0004.S004 | reverse complement strand
CAATATTTTATTTCTTAATCAGATTTATTTTTATCTTAATCATAGGCAGATTAAAAATTACAAACTGGGTAAAATATATTCTAACAGCTTTTATTTCTATATTTATCTCATACATTGTTTATAAAAATTTTATTGAAAAAAGATACTTCCCTTTGCCAACGGAACAAGAAATTACAACAGCATTGTGGTTTGCGATTATTGGTTATATATATAAAGTTATTAAAGATATTTCAATATCATCTTTAGATAATAATAGGAAATTAAATTATGTAAAGCATAAGCACGATCGTTTTTCTCATAAATATGGTTCTATTATTGAAGAAGCAATTGGGACTGATATAGATAATAGCATTATTGAAAAACAAAAAGCATTAATATATTCGATTTTAATTTATGAAGACTTTAATAGACATATATTATGTAGGTTTATGGAAAGATTACTTTTTGGGACTGGTAGAATTAAAACATCTGGCATTATGCAGGTAACTTCAGACGTATATTTATCTAATCAAGACAGCGTAAAAAAAGGGGCATGTATCTTAATTGAAAAATATAACGAAGTGTACAAAGATAAATATAATGATACTCAAGATAAAAATCACAGCCTATATGCAGCCAGAAGAGAGAGTATTAAACATTATAATTCTGATATATCATATATTAATGAGGTTGAGTCGATTTATAATTTATTAGAAGTTATATATCCGAAATCTTCAGATATATATGAATGTGATGGTGAGTAATTAGTAAGTCATATAATGTAAATTAATTACTTCAGTAGCGTCAAACAAAGAATGCGGTAGCATGCATAAAACCTTTCGGTAGCGTGTGTACGGTACGCACGCATGTGGATTTTAAGTGAAAATACAGAAACAGTATGAAATAAAGGCCGTCTGAAAATACTGAAACTGTCAGTTTTGAAAATCAAACCTAAGGTTACTAAATCGATCAGGGAATTATTATGAAAATGAGGGCAATGATACTGGGTATTGCAGGCTTGATATTATCCGGCTGCTTTTTCTCTAATGAAGAAATTAAGTTGGAAGATATTTGGAATTTCAAAGTTGCTGTCAATGAAGCTAAGGGGAATAGGCAGGTGCATTTGACAGGCTTATTAGGCAATAGTGCAATGGGTATTTCAGATATCAAAACAACTAGCCGCAACGATGAGCTGAATGTTACTTTATTTCAAAAATTAGCAGGTTCGGAATACTCAGGAACATTAGATAAAGAAATTGCTCTTGAAAACAATATCAAGAAGATTACTTATGGTTCTAAACACGAGATTATATGGCAAGACTAAAAATACAATAAAGGTCGTCTGAAAAAGGTTCAGACGACCTTTAAAATTATAAATGGATAGATTTTTTGGCTATCCTATTTCGATAACATTTCAAGATTTTTCTGCACAGAAAAAGGAATACAGCAACTGTATCATCTCGGTTACCCTCGGATCCGCAATGTAATATTGCCGTTCCCGATGGTTCACTTCAAACGATACCAAACCGGCTTCACGTAGTAGGGCTAATTGGCTGGACATTGCCGCTTGCGGCAGTCCGGATGATTCAGCCAACTCAGTTACATTGTGCGGCCTTTCATGTAGTTTGCACAATACGGCGAGGCGATTGGGATTGGCCAGAAGTTTGAGAAAAGCGGTAGCTTCTTCGTAGGGTGGTTGATTGTCGGCAATGGTCATTTTTCACGCTTTTCGGCAAATGAGGAGGTCGAATTATCAGTCATAATGGCCTCAGCAGCAACTTTCAGACGGCCTTTACTTAATGGTTCCATGGCATTTTGGCTAGTAGGCGTGCCATGCCGCAGAACCTGGTTAGTCCGGCCGTTAATAGGCCTGCGCCGACCATCACGTCTATCAGATAAAACCAAGGCGATACCAGCCAACCTGCCAGCACGCCCAACAGAATCAAACTGCCCGCTATGGTTTGCACCTGCCGCATGATATCCGGTGTGGCACGGTCGGCAACAATTGAAAGCCCTGCAGCTTTCCATGCCTGTAAGCCGCCTTCTAGAATATAGCATTCTCGACCTTGGCCAAGCACTGACAATATTGTTTCTGCCCCTGCTGTACGTTTACCGCTCAGACAATAAAAAATCAGGCATGGGGCTGAATTATCGGGCAGTCTGTTTCGCTGCTGTTCAGGCGGAAGGGATAATGCGACGCCAATATGCCCGCCCCGATATTCGGCTTGGCTTCTGATATCGACTACCAACGCGCCCTCACGGATTTTTGCCATTGCTTCGGAAGGCGTAATTCGCGGGAGTTGTCCGACCGTACTCATGTTTTGCCTTCGTTATTTTTTGTTGATGCGGCAGGTGTTGATGCCAAATAAGCTGTACAGTGCGCAGTTGCCAATCAGTGCTGTACCCAGGGGGATGATGCCCAGCCAACCCCACCAGCCAATTTGTCCGGTAGCGGCTGCAGCAATCAGCGCTACACCGATAACAATACGGATTACGCGATCCAAAGTACCCAAGTTTCGTTTCATTTTATTGCTCCTTGTTTCAGAATGAATTGTCTATAAATAAATATATATAACAAAAATCATATATGAAAAATATTATAGCTTTAAAGATGACTTTGTCAAATGGTTTACAGCAAAAGTCTAATTAATATTTGCATTGTATTTTTTAAACGCACAAATAGAATCAATCTCCAACGGCATAAATACAGCCTGATATTTTCAGACGGCACTGGAGATGATCTATATAATATTTTATTTATATTGGAAGAATTGGTAGTCAGTTTTCAGAAGGAATCAAATCATGACCGATTCGGAAAAGAAGTCCAATGGAGACGATTTGAAAACTGGATAATCCGTTGTGTAACTAGCAAGAGAGAGGAAATACTTTAAAATCAAATTGTCTACAAATTATAAAAGGCCGTCTGAAAATTGAATTTCAGACGGCCTTTAATTTCTTTATAAGGTCGTTCGTATCATTAGAAACGATAGTTCACGCCCAAGGCAAACTCGCGACCGCGTTCGTAGAAGGGCATGCGTCCGTTGCCGTCAGGGAAGCGTTGGCTGTGCGAACGGTATTGCTTGTTGCCGATGTTGTTGACGGCGAAGTTGACGTTCAGGTTGTCTTTTTTCAGCGGCTGCCAGTTGGCGTATATGTCGTGTACGCCGTAGCCTGATTTCTTGCCGTGTATCGTGCCTTGTCCGCGGGCGACGTCGGTGTATTTCACGCTTTGGGCGTAGCGGCCGCGCCAGCCGATTTCGAGTTTGGGGTTTTCAAACTGATAAGACAAGCCTGTCAGCCATTGGCGGCCGGTGTTCCAGAAGGTGAACGAGCTTTCGTGGTCTTCCGCTTGAATCGGGCTTTCGCCGTAGTACATTTCGCCGTTCAGACGGGGTTTGACGTAGGACACGCCGGCGCGCGCGGTCAGGCCGCCCCAGCGGTAGGATGCGTCAAGTTCGTAGCCGTAGGTTTTGAGCGTGCCGCCGTTGTAAATCTTACCGCGTTCGGTGATGGAGGCGGTATTGTTGTTGATTTTTGCCCAACGATAGACGATGAGGTCTTTAATGCGTTGGTGGAACACGCTGCCGCTGACGTTGAAGTTGTCGTTGCGCCATTTGAAGCCGAGTTCGGCGCGGCGGGCGGTTTCAGCTTTGAGGTTGCCGTCCAAATCGGCGGCGGCACCTGCGCGTTCGTTAGCCAACAGGGCTTCGTTCAGGCGGGGTGCTCGGCTTGCCTGATTGAGGTTTGCCAAGAGGGAGAAGTTGTCGTTGATGTCCCAAATCGCGCTGATGCTGGGGTTCAGCTGTCCGTGCGACGCGCTTTGTTTGCTGGCGGCGTTGTATTTGAAATGGTCGTAACGCAGGCCGGTGGTCAGGGTAACGGGGTTCAGGTTCCAGATGCCTTCCGCGTACACTCCGTATTCGGCTTTTTTCTCTTTGTCGCGGTCATACAGACCGAGAATCTTCAGCCACGCGCCTTTGTCGGACGGCTCGGAGGTTTCGTGGCGGTAGTTGACACCGTATTTCACCATGTGTCCGTCGCCGAAGGAGCTGGCGAGGTTCAGATTCGCGCCGGTCGCTTTGATTTTGCTTAGCTCAAGCTGACCGATGGGAACGCCGCCTTGCGCCGTGCCGGAAGCTTGGGCTTTTGGAGAAGGAGCGCCTTTAGGCGGTTTGGTGTCATCAGTATTGATTTGGAAGACGTTGGCGTCGATTTTGTCGATAAAGCCGACGTTACGGCCACGGTATTCCAGATTGTAGGTCTGCTCTTTTTGATAAGTGCCGTCCACGCCGATGTAGCTGTCAACGTTTTGGAACTCGGCTTTGTCGGTGCGGTTGCCTTTTTGGTATTCCTGACGGTAGGTCAGGCGGATGCCGTGGTCGTCGTTGAAATCGTAGCCGAGTTTGGCGAGGTAGCTGTGCTGTTTCAGACGACTGCCGAGGTTGACATTGCCGTTGCCGTCTTTGTAGTCACGGTTGTTGAGGAAGTTGCCTGCAAACAGGGCATCGAAGCCGTTTTGATAGCCGTAAACTGCTGCGCTGCCGGTTGAGCCTTTATTGCTGCTCAAGCCTGCGCCCAGTTTGAAACCGAAAGGTTTGCCTTCGGTCAGCAGGTCTTTTGCGTCAACCGTTGTTACACGGATGGTACCGCCGACCGCACCCAAACCCGCGCTCGCCGCGCCCGTACCTTTTTCGACGTTGATGCTTTTCACCAAAGCAGGATCAAGCTGGAAGCGGCTTTGGTGGTGGAAGATTTTTGTGGATTGGCTGGTGTTGTCGACTTCTAGGTTAATTTTGTCTTCACCAACGCCGCGGATGCTGTAAAACTGCGCCACGCCGTTGCCGCCACCGACATCCATACCGATTTGGTCTTTCATGACTTGTTTTAAATCGGTCGAAATTTCGCGGTCGAGCTGGTTGCGGGTTACACGAGTCGGTACGGCAGTACCGGTGACCTTAATTTCATTCAGCTCGGCAGTTTCTGCGGGTTGCAAATTTTCGGCATGAGCGAAGCCTGTTGATAGTGCGAGTGTAATGAGACTAAGGTGGAATACAGGAAAAGAGGTTTTATTCATGATTTTTCCCAAGGAATAAAAAAATTGACCGTTTATTCTAATTATTTTAATAATGATTATCAAACTACAAATAAATGTAAAAGAACATATTGGTCTCATTTTGATTTGTAGTTTGGATATTTTTATAAATATCAATTGGTTTATTTATGGTTAAATTTTGTAAAACTATTTTGAGAGAAAATATGTTGGGGCTTACTTTTTTGAAACTGAAGAAAAGGGATGAGTTGAATATTTATCGATGATAAATATTGTGCATAAGTGTTTTAAAAGGCCGTCTGAAAAGTGTTTTTCAGACGGCCTTTAAGTTTAACAAGCTTAACTATGCAGTTTGTGAGGCTTGTTTATTTGGAAGGTGGTTGGGCATATCCATTATCGGCTGGGAATGCGTCAGGTTCGCTATTTTTTTGCGTCGGATCGTATAGTTCAAAAATCGCTGTACCAATTACACCTGTATTTTTGATGGAGCCTTTATCCGAGTTTGCAGCGTAAGAGTCTTCTGGGTTGCTGAATACAAAAGATGCTACAGCATCATCACTTTTACGGAAACCTTCGATTACCAGTGAATCATGTGGGTACAGAACATAGCCATCTGAGTATCTGCTGGCAGCCTGGCCTGAGATGACATCCAAACCATCTACGCTGGCTATAATTTCCAAAGTTTTATTGCTATTGTTCTTATAAACCAAACGGTATGACTGACCGTCTTTACCTTGCAAAAAGTAGTTGCTACCGTCGCGGAAGATTGGAAACAGGTCGCCATTGTCAGATTGCACGGATAATTCCACTTTGCCTGCTGCTAAAGAAATCGAGTTGATTTTTTTACCCCGATAATCTTTAGCTGAGTAGTTCAATACGCCTTCTGCCAAAGGGTTTTTCGTGACACGGCGCAAATCTACGGAATGAACGGAAGACTGTAATTCATCTCCCCAGCTGGTTCCTAGTTTTTCTGCTGTTTCTACGCTTTGATTGGCTATTTCTGAATCTGCTGGTGCAGGAGCTTCAGATGAAGGAGATTGCTGGGAACAAGCAGCTAAAATTGCAGCCAACAGCATTGGCAGCCACAATTTGAATTTTATTTTAAACATAATTGCTCCTGAGATAATTTAATAGGTTAACAATCTGAATATATTAAATATTATGAAAAATTATCCGTATTCTATACTATTAATCTAATTGGGTAGAAAGCAGAGCTGTAAAAACAAGATAAATTATTTATAGTAATTAAAATAGATTTGAAAACAAACCGGACTTTGATTTTGTGAGTTGGTATCGCTGGTTAATCTGTTTCTGTATAAAAAGGCCGTCTGAACAGTGTTTTCAGACGGCCTTACTACTTTTTTACAGCAAAGGACTCATCAGGCGGACGGCATTTTCTACGAGGCCGCGGAGTTTGGAGCGTTGTTGCCATGATTTGATGGCAATGTAGCTGCTGTTTTTAAGGTAGTCACGTTGGAGGTTGCAGATTTGTTTGGTGGTGTCGCGATCGTAGATGGCGAGGCTGATTTCGAGGTTGAGGAAGAAGCTGCGCATGTCCATATTGACCGTACCGAAGAGGGAGTAGTCTTCGTCTATGGTCAAGGTTTTGGCATGTAAAAGCCCACCTTCAAACATAGCGATTTTGACGCCGGCCTCCAGCAGCATAGGGTAGTAGGCGCGTGAGGCGTAACGTACCATCAGTGAGTCGACTTTGGCAGGCAGTATCAGGGTTACTTTGACGCCGCGCTTGGCGGCGACGGTTAATGCCATCAGAAGCGGCTCGTCAGGGACGAAGTAGGGGGTGGTAATTGTGATTTGTTTGGTAGCGGCATAGATGGCGCTGATGATGGTTTCGTAGATGACGAAGCTGCTTTGCTCGGGGGCGGAGGGAATGATTTGGGCAACAATATTGCCTTGCTGCATTTTTTCGGGAAGGATTTGGGGTAGCAGGTTTTTTGCTTGGTTGAGGTATGTTTGTACGTTTTGGAGGTTTTTATCGGTTTCGACGGCAAGGTCGGCGAAGAAGACGGCTGACAGCTCCAGTACCATAGGCCCTGTGCAACGCATCATGGCATCTATCCATTCGCCGACGCCTGAGTTTTGTTTGAAGTAGCGCGGATCGACGAGGTTGAAGCTGCCGGTGTAACCGATTTTGCTGTCGATGACGAGGAGTTTACGGTGGTTGCGCAGATCGGTGCGTGTGAATAATGTACGCCAGATGCCGACAGGCAAGGAGGTATGTACTTCTACGCCTGCTTGGCGCAGTTTCTCTACCCAATCGCTTTCAAGAAAGCTCCTGCTGCCGACGGCATCGGCCAGTATGGCGCAGTCTACGCCTCTGGCTTTGGCGGCAAGGATTTCATTTAGAATTTCTTCGATGCGGCCTTTGGGTTCGATAATGTAAAAGGCCAACAGGCAGGAATGGGCTGCGGCGCGTATGTCGGCAAGCATACTGTCGATGATGGTGTCGGTGGTTGAGAGCAGGCTCATGGCGTTGCCTTGGGTTGCACCCAGCCCCGTTCCTTTTTCGGCAACTTTACTGATGCCGTGGTAACGCGATTTCACTTGGTCGGCAATATCGAGATACATATCGGTAAGGTGGGTGGCGGCAAAGTTGCGGTAGAAACGGTTCATTTCACCGGTACGTTTGGCGCGGGCCGTACCGAGACGCGGCTCGCCGATGAGGATGTAGGCGATGGTTCCGAATACGGGGAAAAGGAAAAGGATAATCAGCCAAGCAAAGGTTGAACCGATGTTTTTTTGTTTGTACAACACGCGCAGCATGCAGGCGAGTGCGGCGCAGGTGTGAGCGAAGATAAAAATCTCGGTCCAGGTAATGTCTTTTAAGAAATTCATATTCGGTGGGGAGTGGTTGAGTTTTTAAATTTGAAGGTTGGGGCCGACAAGCTTCAAATATTAAGTATATAGAAAAACCGTCTGAAAACAAATTTACACGATAATTGTGTTTTTGTTTTCAGACGGCCTTTGCGTTGCTTTCATTAACGGTGATACTGACGGGACAATTCGTGTACGGTATCGACCAGAATTTTGGCGTGTTCGGGGTCGGCGTGTTGGTTGATGCCGTGGCCGAGATTGAATACATGGCCGCTGCCGTTGCCGTAGTCGGCAAGGATGCGTGCGACTTCGGTGCGGATAGATTCCGGTGTGCCGAAGAGGGCAAACGGGTCGAAGTTGCCTTGCAGGGCAACTTGTTTGCCGACGCGGCGGCGGGCTTCGCCGATGTTGCAGGTCCAGTCCAAGCCTAATGCGTCTGCACCGATTTCTGCCATGCTTTCCAGCCATAAGCCGCCGCCTTTGGCAAATACGATAACAGGCACGCGGCGGCCTTCGCTTTCACGTTTGAGTCCGGCAACAATTTGTCGGATGTATTTGAGGCTGAATTCTTTAAACGCTGCATCGCTCAACACGCCGCCCCAAGTGTCGAAAATTTGTACGGCTTGTGCGCCGGCATCGATTTGGGCGTTGAGATAAGCGGTGACGGCTTGGGCATTGGTGTCGAGGATTTTATGCAGCAAATCAGGACGCGAATACATCATGGTTTTGATGGTGCGGAATTCTTTGCTGCTGCCGCCTTCAACCATGTAGCAGGCGAGTGTGAACGGGCTGCCGGAGAAGCCGATGAGTGGCACGCGGCCGTCCAGTGCTTTACGGATGGAAGTTACGGCATCAAAGACGTATTGCAGTTTTTCCATGTCGGGAACTTGCAGTTTGGCGATGTCGGCTTCGTGTTGCAAGGCACGTTCAAATTTCGGGCCTTCCCCTTCGGCAAAATACAGACCCAAACCCATGGCGTCGGGAACGGTCAGAATATCGGAAAACAGGATTGCTGCGTCCAGATCAAAACGTTCTAAAGGCTGGATGGTAACTTCGGTTGCCAGCTCGGTGTTTTTGCACAAATCGAGAAAGCTGCCTGCGCGCGCGCGCGTGGCTTTGTATTCAGGCAGATAGCGTCCGGCTTGGCGCATCATCCAAATGGGCGTGTATTCGACAGGCTGTTTGAGCAGGGCGCGGAGGAAAGTATCGTTTTTCAGAGCAGTCATGATAAATAGGCTTTCTGATTTGGTGTGTTGGAACAAAGTTCAGACGGCCTTAGTTGTTTATTCAGGCCGTCTGAAATGATTAAATGGTTGGTTTAGTTGTAGATTTCATGTTGTCGCTTAATGCGAAATCAGCACATCAATTGGGTTGAGGAAGGGCTGACGGATGTTCTTCTTCAGCCACGCTTTCCAAAACCAGATTGCGTTGTTCTTGCGCTTTTTGAGGCTGATCGGTTTCATCAAATACACGAGCCAAAACCAAATGCGCAGATACGCTGGGTTGCAGGGCGATGCTGGCTTCGAGGTAGCCTTGGGCTTTGCCCCAAAGTTTGCGGCCGTAAGCCAGTTGGCCAAGATACATCAACAGTAGCGCATTGTTCGGTTGTTCCTGCAGCCAAGAATCTGCCAAATCGATGGCTTTTTGCTGGTCGCGCTCGCTTAGGAAACGAACGGATTCGACAAATGCTTCCAAAAGCTCGGGCTGGCGGTTTTGCGGATAATGGGTTTTTACCCATTTGACCGCTTCGGCATACAAGCCCAAACGCTCGTATTTTTCGGCAATCGCGACGCACAATTCGCCAGATTTCACACTTTCGGGAATCTGTTTCAAACAGGCTTTCAGACGGCCTGCATCGGTTACTTCGCTCAAGAGGCGGCGATATGCCCAGTTTTGATACTGTTCTGCTTCGTAATCGTTGATGGCGCCGGCTTTGACCAGTTTTTCCGCTTTTGCCAAGACATCTGAAGCATCGCCGTGATCAAAGGCATAACGCAATTGCAGGCGCACCAAGCGGCTCAAGTTGCCGTTGATTTTTGCTGCGGCTTCAAGGTTTTGTGCGGCAGTCGGATAATCGCGGCGGCCCAGTGCGGATTCTGCCAGCAAAAGATGACGGGAAAGCTGTTGTTTTTGCGGAAGGTGTTCGATTTCGTGCAGGTAGCGGTCGCGCAGTTCAAAGTTTTCCATTTGGTCGGCCGCGTGCGCGCCCAACATCAAAGCCAGGGTGCGGTTGTCGCCGGCTTCTTTGTTTTGCAAGACTTTGGCGGCTTCTTGTTCGGCTTTTTCAAAACGGCCTTCAAAATATGCCAAACCTGCACTGTTCAAAGAGGCAGAAGCCTGACGGCCTTTGCGGGCAATGCCGAATCGTTGCATACGTGCCGGAAGGTTCAAGAGGCCGAACACGAATTTAATCAGGAAATACAAGACGAATACGCTCAACAGCAGGCCTAAAACAAAGGCATGCAGATTGATGCGCAGCATGGTTTGCTCAACTACGACGTACACGTTGCCTGTATAAATGCCGGAAGCCAACGCTAAACCGACGGCGGCGGCAAACAGAATGACAATCCAAACGACGGTTTTCATGCTTGCTCTCCTTTAATTTTGGCAGCAGGCTTGGTTTGGTTTTGTGGTTTGGCAGCTTCGGCAGCCGGTTCTTTTTTGTTTTCAGACGGCAAGGCAGGTGCTTCCAGAGATTGAGGGGCAGAAGCGGCAGCCGGTGCGGCAGTTGTGGCTTGCTCGGTAGCTGCCGCCGGAGCGGAAGCGGTTTTCTCGGCAGCTTGGGTTGGTGCGGCCTCTTCGGCTGTCATTTGTGTACGCGAACCTTCTTGATAAGCGCGAACGGCGCTCAAGCTGGCTTTCAGGCTGTCGTCTGAAATCATGCGGACATCAAGGGCTTTGAGTTCGGCCAACTCTTTCAGCCATGACTGGGTAGCAGGGGATTTGCTGTCGAAGTATTGTTTTACGGTCGCTTCAACATTGTTCAAATCGCTTTGATACACTTCGCCGTTGTGTTGCAACAGGGCAATGCGCGCATCCAAAAGGCGAAGGCGCAGGTTTTCGCGGATGAAGTAGGTTTGTTCGGGCGAAATCAACATGGCGTCGTTGCTGTCCAGATGACGGACTTCAACCAAACCTTTGAGGGCATTGAGGGATTTTTCCCATGTGTTTTCCCACCAAGTTCCTGAATGGGCGGTTTCGACAGGTGCGGCACCCGGTTTCAATACGCCGTCCAAGACCAAAGGCAGGCCGGAAATGGCGGTTTCCAAACGGTCGATACGCAAGGCGGTAGCGGAAATATCGACATAAGGACGGTTTTTCAGCGCGGCCAAATCATTGCTGATGGCTTGTTTGACGGGGATAAGCTCGGGCTGGTCAAAACGGCTCAGGCGGCTGTCGATGTGTTCCAATACGCTGACCGCGCCTTGGAGGTTGCCTGACAGCATCAATTGTTGCGAAGCCGTGTTCAACATGGATTCGGCTTCATCAACCAGCCAGTTGACACGGCCTTTGAGCAGCTCTTGATAAGCTTTTTGCGTTTGCAGAATTTGATCGCTATTGCTTTTTTGACCGTTGTTCAAGCGGTCTAACTCGGCCTGAATAGCGGTTTGGCGGTTGAGGTTGTCTTTTAAAAGGCTGGCGTTTTCAGACTCGTCCAACGCAGCTTTGTCGATTTTTTGATTGAATTCGAGCTCTTGGTTTTTTAAAACATTTTGACCCTGTACAAACAGGAATCCGCTCGCGCCCAAGCCAAGCAGTGCCAAGACGGTTGCACCTGCGGCCAAGGCTTTGCCGCCGGATTGTTTGATGATGACAGGGGCGTTGTTTTGTGGGAGATTGTTGGACTCGGGCATGCTCGCCTCCACTTGCTGAGGTTGGGTAGGTTTGATTGGTTCAGATGGCCTGGTGTTTTCAGAACGTTCAGGCGCCGGTGCTGCCGTATTGGCAACTTGTCGGGTATCTTTATTGTCTTCGACTTGGTTCACTGCTTGGCTCCTTTGTGGCATGGATGAAAGTGCAGCGGATAGAGAAGTGACGGTTTCTACATGTTTGGCACCGACGATGCGAAGCGCATCGGCAATACGTGGATGGTGGGTAAAGTATAGCAAGGATTCGAAGAATCGGGAAAATTGCGGCGGAATCTGATGGAAAAATTCGCGCGCGAGTTCGCCGGATGTGACGTAGGCGGCGGCGATGTCTTCGGTTTTAAAGTTTTGCCAATCGATGGCGTGTGGCCGTCTGAAATAGATTTCGGCGATGTCGATTTGGAAACCCAATTCGGTCAGTTTGTCTGCTAGAAAATCACGGCCGCCATGACCTCGAATGATTAAAACTCGGGCATTGGGTGGCAGGTTTTTCCAAATAGGCATTCTCAAGACGGCTTCGCTGTCGTTGCCGTCTTCGGGAGAGAATACGGGATAGGGGGAGAATTGTGCCAAAGTATGTTGGCTGGTTTGGCCGACAGTAATGTGTGCTCTGGGGCCGTCTGAAAAGTTCAAGTGCGGCGCTGCGGTTTCAATAGCGGTGGGGCTGACCCAAAACACGACATCGGCTTGCTTAAATTGTTCGGGAAGTTTGTTTAGTGCCGAACGGTCTGCCTCTATTTCGATCGGACTCAATACTTGAGCCTGCCAACCGGCTGCATGGCAGGTTTGGATATCTTGTTGCGGACGGTTGGACGGACGGATAATGAGTAGAGTAGGCATAATGTGGGATAAATTATTAAGGTTTTAGGCCGTCTGAAAGAAGGGTTTCAGACGGCCTGTTGCCGGGGATACGTTATTGATCGACGAATGCGCGCTCAATCAGGTAGTCACCGCGGACACCGGTTTTCGGAGAAACGGTCAGGCCGAATCCGTCCAAGACGTTGCAGGTGTCTTTCAACATGGCAGGGCTGCCGCACAACATGGCGCGGTCGTCTTGCGGATTGATTTTAGGCAGGCCGATGTCTTCAAAGAGTTTGCCGCTGCGCATCAAATCGGTCAGACGGCCGTGGTGTACATAGTCTTCGCGTGAAACAATCGGGTAGTAAATCAATTTTTCTTTAACCAAATCGCCCAAGTATTCGTGTTCGGGCAATTCTTTGGTAAAGCGGTCGTAGTATGCCAAGTCTTTTTTGTAGCGTACGCCGTGAACCAAGATGATTTTTTCGAATTGCTCGTAAATTTCAGGGTCTTTGGTAATGCTCAAGAAAGGGGCGATGCCGGTACCGGTGCTCAAGAGGTAGAGGTGTTTGCCCGGATTCAGGTCGCCGGCAACCAGTGTACCGGTCGGTTTTTTACTGATGAGGACATCATCGCCGACTTTAAGGTGTTGCAGGCGGCTGGTCAATGGGCCGTCTTGTACTTTAATGCTGAAAAATTCCAGATGCTCTTCCCAGTTGGCGGAAGCCACGCTGTATGCGCGCATCAGCGGTTTGCCGTCAACCATCAGGCCGACCATGACGAACTGGCCGTTTTCAAAGCGCAAAGATTCGTCACGGGTGCAGGTAAAAGTGAAGTAAGCGTCGGTCCAGTGGTGTACGGACAAGACTTTCTGGGTATTGAATGCTGCCATTGATATTTCCTGTCGGATAAGGCCGTCTGAATAGGATAAGTCGGGGCGGCCGAGGTTAATAAAAAGAGTGGAATACGGCTTCAGCTACTTGCTCGCCGGTACGGCTGATTTTTCGCTGAGGCTGTGCAGGTCGGCATAGCGTCCGCCTGCGCTGATTAATTCTTGGTGTGTGCCTTGTTCGACGACATTGCCTTCATGCATAACAACGATGTTGTCGGCTTTTTCGATGGTAGAAAGTCGGTGGGCAATCACCAAAGTGGTACGGTTTTGCATCAGGTTTTCCAATGCGGTTTGTACCAAACGTTCGGATTCATTATCCAATGCGCTGGTGGCTTCGTCCAAAATTAAAATCGGCGCGTTTTTCAAAAGCGCACGCGCGATGGCGAGGCGTTGACGTTGGCCGCCGGACAGTTTTAAACCGTTTTCGCCGACTTCAGTGTGCAGGCCTTGCGGCATTTTTTGGATAAATTCCCAAGCATTGGCTGCTTTTGCGGCATTGATAATTTCTTCTTCGCTAAATTTGTCAGCTTGTGCATAGGCAATGTTTTCAGCAATCGTACCATTAAACAGGACAACGTTTTGGCTGACGAATGCCATGCGGCTGCGCAAGCTTTCGAGCGTATATTCATTGATGTTGATGCCGCCGATCAAGATCTCGCCCTCATTGGGATTGAGGAAGCGCGGCAACATATTGGCCAAGGTGGTTTTGCCGCAACCCGATGCGCCGACCAATGCAGTCACTTTGCCTTGCGGCACAAGCAGGTTGATGTGGTTCAAGCTGTTGCGTTCGGCTTCGGGATAGCGGTGTACAACATCGCAAAATTCGATATCGCCAGGGTTTGGGCTGAGGATTTGTTTGCCTTCGTTGCTTTCTTCGGGTTGATCCAAAAAGGTGAAGACACTTTCAGCCGCCGCCAAACCGCGTTGCAGGGACTGCATCACGCCGGTCATGCGTTTGATGGGGTCAAACATCATGATCATGCTGGACAAAAACGACATAAAATCGCCTGCACTAAATCCTGAAAGCCCTGCTTGGCGGGCGGCTGCGTAAATAATCGCAGCCAGTGCAACCGAAGCCATCAATTGCGTAATGCCGGTACCGGCAGAGCTGGCGGAAACCTGTTTGAGCAGGTTGCGGCGAACATCATTGGCAATACGGTCGAGGCGGCGGTTTTCATAATCTTGGCCGCCGTAGATTTTTACAACGCGTTCACCATTAATGCTTTCGCCCAAGACCTGCATCAGCTGGCCAAGATAAATTTGGTTGTTGGCAGACAGTTTGCGCAGGCGTTTGCTGACTGTTTGGATACATACAGCAACAACCGGCAAGATGATAAAAGTAATCAGGGTCAAACGCCAGTTCAGATAAGTCAGCAAGCCCAACAGGCCGACTACGCTCACGCCGTCTTTGGCAATCACGGTAATGACGTTGAACCCTGCATCGGTAATTTGATTGACGTCGTTCAAGATACGAGACATCAAACGGCCACCGGTATTGCTGCTGAAATACGAAGTCGGCAGGTGCATCATTTTGTTGAACATTTCACCGCGCAAGCGCTGCACCAAGTGGCTGGACAGATACGTCGTGCAATATTCGTTGATGAAGTTAAACAGGCCGCGAACGAAAAACAGCGCCACAATTGCCAGCGGCAACCATGACATGCTTTTCATGTTTTTATCGACAAAACCTTCATTGATCAAAGGTTTGAGCAAGTAACCGAAAGCCGGCATCGTACCGGCGACAATCAGCATGGCCACTACGGAGACGATAAACATCTTCCAATAGCTTTTCAAATATCCAAGCAAGCGCTTGTATAACTCCCAGTTGGATGTGGCTTGTGTTGTCTGCATATCAATCCAAATTTAGAGCAAACATGCAATTCTAAACGAAAATATCTGTCATTACAATGTTTGCAATTGAAAGTCAAAAGGAGTCGGTATTGTTTTAACGCCTTGATTTTATATTGGGAACGACTGTGGTTTGGTGGGTTTGGCAATAATGTTGCCCACTTCTTAAATATCGGTTGCGGCCGTCTGAAAAAGTTTCAGACGGCCTCATCAGTCGTCAAGGACGGCCGGTTAAGCCAGAGCTTCCTTAATGATGTCTTTTACTGCCGTCGCATTATTAGGGACAACACGGACCCGTTGCGGCAGATTTTCCAAGCCTTCCAATGCGGCAGGGCGGGGGATGGAAACTTCGCCGACCGCTTCATGGATGGTGGCTTCAAATTTGGCGGCCAGTGCGGTTTCGAGGCAGACGATGGTTTCGCCGGCTTCGCGGACTTCACGGGCAACTTTGACGCCATCGGCTGTATGCGGATCAATCAATTCATGATCTTGCTCGTAAACCTGTTTGATGGTGGCAAGGCGGTTGGCATGGGTCGATTTACCGGAAACAAAGCCATATTGTTGATGTACTTTGTTTAAGGCAAATTCCAAATTGAAGCCTTTGCCGGAGGCTACTTCCGCCCATAAGGTTTGGATTTCGTCCGCATCGCGGTCCATCAGGTCAAACACAAAACGCTCGAAGTTGGAGGCTTTGGAAATATCCATAGACGGGCTGGAAGTGACGTGGGTGTGTTCGCTGTTGCGTGGGCGATATGCGCCGGTTTTGAAAAATTCGTCCAATACGTCGTTTTCGTTGGTGGCGACAATCAAGCGGTGGATAGGCAGACCCATTTGACGGGCGATATGGCCGGCGCAGACATTGCCGAAGTTGCCGCTTGGTACGCAGAAGCTGACTTTTTCGTCATTGCTTGATGTGGCGTTGAAATAACCGGCGAAGTAGTACACGACTTGGGCGACGATGCGGCCCCAGTTGATGGAGTTGACTGTGCCGATGTGGTATTTGGCTTTGAATTCGGCATCGTTTTGTACGGCTTTGACGATGTCTTGACAGTCGTCAAACATGCCTTCAACGGCGATATTATGAATATTGGCATCTTGTAGGCTGAACATTTGCGCGCGTTGGAATGCGCTCATTTTGCCTTCCGGAGAAAGCATGAAGACGTTGACACCTTTTTTACCGTGCAGGGCATATTCGGCGGCAGAGCCGGTATCGCCGCTGGTGGCGCCTAAGATATTGAGTTCTTTGCCTTCTTTGTTCAATACATATTCAAACGCATTGCCCAAGAATTGCATGGCCATGTCTTTGAATGCCAAAGTCGGGCCGTTGGAGAGGGCTTGGATTTTGATGCCGTCTGAAAGTGTACGCACCGGAGTAATGGCTTTGGTACCGAATACTTCTTCGGTGTAGGTGCGGTTGATGATGTCGCGTAAATCATCAGCAGGGATGTCGGTGGCAAACAGGCTCATGACTTCAAACGCCAGCTCGGGGTAGCTGAGTGTGCGCCATTGGTCTAAAGTAGCACGGTCGATTTGAGGGTATTGCTCAGGCAGCATCAAACCGCCGTCAGGAGCTAAACCCATCAATAAAACTTCGCTAAATTGCTTGCGTGCGGTCGCACCGCGGGTGCTGATGTATTTCATGGTTTCTTCTCTATGTATTTAAAATTCAAATAGAAAGTCAAAACGAATTCAGACGGCCTTGATGTGAAAAAAGGCCGTCTGAACGATTATTTGTAGAGTCGTTTGAAGCAGGCGGTAACCGTTTTTGCGGTAACGGAAGCAATGGCCTGTTCGCGGGTTGCCGGACTCAATACCTGCATCATTTCGGTTGCAGTCAATTGGTTTGGCGCTTCTTCGCTGGCGCAGCCGCAGATTTTATTTTCCCATTCGGCTTGTTTTTCCGCGCTCATGGCCAAAGCGATGACGCGCCATTCGTTACGTTTGTTTAATTCGGTACGGCATTGGCTGTCTACCGCCATTTTCACTACGCTGCTGCCGATACCCGTACCGCTGCCCAAACCGCCGAAAGAGTCGCCGCCGGTAGCGCATGCACCCAATAAGAAAGCTGATGTAACAGCTGCCAAAAGAGCTTTTGAAGTCATGATGTTTCCTGTAAACAAGGCCGTCTGAAACGTCCGAAGAATTCTCAAAATAGCATGTATTATACCGTAATGCGGCCCGATATGTGTGTTTGCGAAACTACCGTATAATGCTAGCGAGTTTTCTTTTCAATCAATCAGCACGAAAGCCGCTATGTCCGACCTTTTTGCACGCCAACCCGAAGCCCCTTTAGCCGAACGCCTGCGTCCGCATTCTTTAGACGATGTCATTGGGCAGCAACACTTAATCGGTGAGGGCAAACCTTTGCGCGTGGCGGTGGAAGGCGGAAAGCCGCATTCTATGTTGCTGTGGGGGCCGCCGGGCGTAGGCAAAACCACGCTGGCACGGATTTTGGCGCAGAGTTTCAATGCGCAGTTTCTGCCTGTTTCCGCCGTATTTTCAGGCGTGAAAGACATACGCGAGGCTATTGAAAAGGCTGAAATTGCCCTGCAACAAGGGCGAGCAACGATTTTGTTTGTTGACGAGGTACACCGCTTCAACAAAGCGCAACAGGACGCATTTTTGCCTTATGTCGAAAGCGGCTTATTAACCTTTATCGGCGCGACGACGGAAAATCCGTCGTTCGAAGTCAATCCCGCGCTATTGAGCCGCGCGCAGGTGTATGTTTTGCAGTCCTTGTCTTCAGACGACCTAAAAAAACTGATTGCCAAAGTATTGGCTTTGCCCGAATACCAAGACTTTACGATTGAAGCGGATGCGCAAGAATTGCTTGTGAATACCGCGGATGGCGATGCGCGCAGATTGTTGAACTTGATTGAGCAGCTTTTACGCGCTGCCGATACACGCCGTCTGAAAACCTTAACCGCTGAATTTCTCGCCGATAGTTTGGGAGCGCAAATCCGCCGTTTCGATAAGGGTGGCGAGAGTTTCTACAATCAAATTTCCGCATTGCACAAATCCGTACGCGGTTCGCATCCCAATGCGGCATTGTATTGGTTTTGCCGTATGCTCGACGGCGGCACCGACCCGCGCTATCTCGCCCGCCGCATTGTCCGCATGGCATGGGAAGACATCGGCTTGGCTGATCCGCGTGCCTTAACGATTGCCAATGATGCCGCCGCGACTTATGAACGCTTAGGCTCGCCGGAAGGGGAGCTTGCTTTGGCTCAAGCTGTGTTGTACCTTGCCGCCGCCGCCAAATCAAACGCAGGTTATAAGGCATACAACCAAATGCGCCGTTTCGTCAAAGAAAACGCCAGCGACGAAGTGCCCGTCCACCTGCGCAATGCACCGACCAAGTTGATGAAAGAATTGGGTTATGGCAAAGAATACCGCTATGCCCACGACGAACCAAACGCCTACGCCGCCGGCGAAAGCTATATGCCCGACGGCTTGGACGAACCCGACTTCTACCAACCCGTCCCGCGCGGATTGGAAATCAAAATTGGTGAAAAGCTGAAGTGGCTGAAATCCTTGGATGAAGATGCTTTAGATGGTTGAAGCGATAAATACACATAATATTAATCACAGAATAAATTAAATTTTTCAGACGGCCTTTGATGTCTGAATGTTTCTAACCTATACCACACATAATTTTTTATGAATATTCTCGAAGCCTTACTATTATTGTGCCTGCTGATTGTCATTAGCGCGTTTGTGTCCTGTTCCGAGCTTGCGCTAGCTTCGGCACGCAAAATTAAATTGCAGGTCATGGCAAAAGACGGCGGCGATACACGCGCGCTGGATGTGCTCAATATGCAGCAGCAGCCGGGTAGTTTTATTACCGTCGTCCAAATCGGTTTGAACGCCGTCGCCATTCTTGCCGGTATTGTCGGCGAGGCGGCGGTGCGCCCCTATTTTGACGGCTTGTTGGCAAACGCTGGCAGTTGGGGCAGTACGGCTGCGTCGCTGCTGACATTTACGTTGGTAACAGGCAGCTTTATCCTGATTGCCGACCTGATGCCCAAGCGCGTGGCGATGACTCACCCTGAAGCGGTGGCGGTACGCATTGTGCGGCCGATGATGTTTTTAATTTTTATCTTAAAGCCGTTTATTTTGATTTTTGACGGATTGGCAAACGCAATATTCAAGCTCTTCAAAATTTCCACCGTTCGTCAGGAGCAACTGACCTCGGAAGACATTTACGCCGTCGTCGATGCCGGTGCGCAGGCTGGTGTGTTGAAAGAACAAGAACACTATCTGATTGAAAACATTTTCGATATGCAAGAGCGCAAGGTAACTTCCACCATGAGTACGCGCGAATACATTGTCTATTTTGATAAAAACGATGACAGCGATACCGTGTTGGAAATGATGTCGGATAAACCACACAACAAATTTCTCGTATGCGATGGCGATTTGGAACGCGTCATCGGCTACATCGAATCGCACACTCTATTGACCCTGTTTTTAAAAGAAAAAGACGTCCGCCTGACCGACAAACGCGTGTTGCGCAAAGTCTTGTTCATTCCCGACACGCTGTCGCTTTACGATGTCTTGGAAACCTTCAAAACTTCCGGCGAAGACTTTGCCGTCGTAGTGAACGAATACGCGCTGGTGGTCGGCGTGGTAACGCTGAAAGACGTGATGAGCATCGTCATGGGCGAGCTGGTCAATACCGAAGAAGAGCCGCAAATCATCCGCCGCACCGAAGACACCTGGCTGGTGGACGGCGCGACCCCGCTCGCCGATGTCATGCGTGCGTTGGATATCGAAGAGTTTCCCGATTCGGAAAACTACGAAACCATCGCCGGCTTTATGATGTATTCCCTGCGCAAAATCCCGAAGCGCACGGATTTCCTGGTTTATGCCGGTTATAAGTTTGAAATCATCGACACCGAGAATCTAAAAGTTGACCAACTATTGGTTTCCAAACAAGAAAATGTGGTGGGGAAAATGTAACCAGTCGCTGGGAATATTTGAAAAGAAAATTAAAAAATGAATAAAAAGGAAAAATATTATGACAACTAACGAACCTCAAAAATACGCCCGCAGCCTGCATGCGCCCATCAGCCTCGGCACAACCTCTGACGACCGTTTTATGCCGCGCGGCTTTCTTTCATATTTTGCCGAGCTGCCGAAGTTGGTTTTAACCGAAAAATTAGATGGGCAAAACAACTGTTTTGCCGCACACGGCCTCTATGCCCGTAGTCATACTGCACCTACCCAGCATCTGTGGGATAAACCTTTGCTGCAACGATGGCAGCAAATCAAAGATGATTTGGGCGATCTCGAACTTTTTGGCGAGAATATGTACGGTATTCATTCGATTGCCTATTCTCAATTGGAAAGCTATTTTTATCTATTCGCCGTCCGTCGTGGCGGACATTGGCTTTCATGGGAAGAGGTTAAATTTTATGCGCAGCTGTTTGATTTTCCGACTGTGCCAGAAATTCCCATTATGCAGCCTCTTGCCGACTTTACCCAAAAATACGCCAATGAAGATATTGCTTTAGCGCAATGGCTGGCCGCTAATTTGGGAGAGTCGTGGACGGAGAGCGTACAAACTGCCGGCAAACTCGGCGGCTACGACCCGAAAACAGGCGAAGCGTGCAGCGAAGGCTTCGTTATCCGTAACGCCGCTGATTTTGCCACCAACAACGGCAACCTATCTATTCAATCCAATGAATTCGACAACCTTTTCAAATTGGTACGAGCCAAACACGTTAAAACCGATGTTCATTGGACGAAAACTTGGAAGCCTGCCCGTCTTATCGATTACGACAAATACCATTGGCAAAGCTGGCAGTTTCAGACGGCCTGAAGTCCAATTATCCAATAATAAGAAAGAAAATTATGTGGACATTCCCATATTACATACCCGGCCAACTTCCTGATTGGCAAGCCTTAGAACGTCGTTTCAGCTGGTTTGCCGATATGAAAAACGTTCCCCAAGATCCTGAATGGCATGCCGAAGGCGATGTATTTACGCATACCAAAATGGTGTGTGAAGCCCTGCTGCAACTGCCCGAGTTTCAAGTGCTTGATGAACAGGAGCAGCATATTCTGTTTGCCGCTGCTATGTTGCACGACGTAGAAAAACGCAGTACGACCAAGCGTGAAATTGAAAACGGCAAAGAGCGTATCGTTTCGCCGCATCACGCAAAAAAAGGCGAACATACCGCCCGTACTTTGCTGTATACCGAACTTGCCGCGCCGTTTGCCGTAAGAGAAGCCATCGCCAAACTTGTGCGTTTGCACGGGCTGCCTTTATGGGCAATTAACAAGCCTAATCCTGAGCGAGCCGTCATAGCGGCCAGTTTGCAGGTTAACACTGCACATCTTGCCATGCTTGCTAAAGCCGATGTTTTAGGCCGTATATGTTGCGACCAACAGGATATTTTGCTGCGCATTGATTTGTTTCGTGAACTCTGTGAAGAAAATGCCTGTTGGGGCAAGGCACGTACGTTCGCTAGCGACTACGGACGCTATCTCTATCTTAACGGTCGTAGCGAAATGCCGGATTATCAGCCATTTGATGATCGGACCTTTGATGTATACGCCATGTGCGCCATAGCAGGTAGCGGCAAAGACAGTTACATCAGGCAACATCTTGCCCATTTACCCATGCTGTCGCTGGATGAAATTCGCCGTGAGCGCAAACTTGATCCCGCAGATTCCAAACATACCGCCGAAGCAGTGCGTTTGGGTAAAGAGCAGGCAAAAGAATACCTGCGTGCCCGTACATCATTTGTCTTCAATGCGACCAATCTTAACCGCGACCTGCGCAGCAAATGGCTGCCGATGTTTGCCGATTACGGCGCACGCGTGCATCTCATTTATTTGGAAGTGCCTTACACGCAATTACTATCGCAAAACCATAACCGCGAACATTCTGTGCCGAATGATGTGTTGCACCGTATGATAGAAAAGTTAGAAATTCCTGATTACAGTGAAGCGCATACAGTGGATTTCGTGGTTTCTTCTTAATAGGTAAGAACCTTGTAATCAGGCCGTCTGAAACAATCCAATGTTTCAGACGGCCTTTTTATGAGATCAAAAAATGCTAGAGCTAAGACAGAGGTCTTTATTCGCAATTTAAGCCTTTTGTTTTTTCAGCGAATGTATCCATGGCAATTTGGCACATACGTTCACGTTGGCCTACGTCGGCGGCGGGCAGGATTTGGCGCAGGTATTTTGTGTTGTCGCGTTGGAACGATGCTTTATCGCCTGCTTTTTGGTAACACGCATCCGCACGGGTAAAGTATTGCTGGCAGATTTTCGGCAATTCTTCAAAGGACAAGGGTTTGCTTTTGTGCATGCCGTGTGCGGAGACGGAGAGGGAGGAAAGGGCGCACAGCGCGATGATTAAGGTTTGGGAAATGGTTTTCATGGTCAGCCTATTTATTGAAGTGGTGTTTAAATCAATTGTTCGCCCCAATGCAGCTTTTGGCGCAGGGTTTTAAAGTATTGGTAATCGGTGGGATGGAGGACGCGCAAGGGGTTGTGATAGCGGCGGATGATGATGCGGTCGAAGTTTTGCACGTCGATATGGGATTGTCCGTCAAAATGTGCGCGCGCGTCGCCGCTTTTGGTAATGAGGATTTCGATCACGCTGGTGTCGGGGATGGCAATCGGACGGTTGGTCATGGATTGCGGACAGATAGGCACAAGTGTGAAGGCGTGCAGACCGGCCTGCATGATGGGGCCGCCGGCGGCAAGCGCGTAGGCGGTCGAACCTGTCGGTGTGGAAATAATCAGGCCGTCCGAACGTTGGGTATAGACAAATTCTTGATTGATAAAGACTTCAAATTCAATCATTTGGCCTGCGCCGCCACGAGACAGGACGGTATCGTTGAGGGCGAGGGCGCGTTCGATGGTTTCGCCGTCACGAATGATGCTGGCTTCGATGAGGATGCGTTCTTCGGGCAGATATTTGCCCTCTAGTACGGGGCGGATGCCTTCAACCATGGTGTCGCGTGAGATTTGGGTGAGGAAGCCCAAGTGGCCTTGATTGATGCCGATGATGGGGACGGCGCGCGGGGCGACTTCGCGGGCGGCGGAGAGAAAGGTGCCGTCGCCGCCGAGCACAATGACGAGGTCGCAGTATTTGCCCAGTTGGGCTTTGTTGACGGTTTCGCAGTAGGCGGAATCTTGGATATAGACGCAGTGTTCTTCTACGCTCAATTCATCCAGATAGATGGTAAAGCCGTTTTCGCGTAGAAAAGAAACCAATGTGTGGACGGTATCTTGAATCTCGGGTGTATTGGGACGCGTAACGATACCGATGTTTTTAAATGGGCTTTTCATGTAATAGGCCGTCTGAAATTAATTATTTAATCTATCCAGATATCGCGCTCGAGGCGGTCGAGGCGTTCGTTTAGGCGGGCAACGTCGTCGCGCAGTTTGTCCACTTCTTCCAGCCATGCGGCAAGCGTGGCTTGGTCGATAACAGGGGATTCGGGTTCGCGTGAAAAGTCGCTGATTTGCTCGGCAATGCTTTTGCCGATTTTTTTCATGGTGCGGCCGATGTCGCCGGCGCGCGAGCTGATGCTTTCTGCGGCCACATGACCGAATACACGCGCCAAATCTTCGCTCGGATAATAGCGCAGTCCGCCTAAAATAGGAAGGACGGACATGCCCAATACCAAGTCGCCTTCGAGGCTGATGTCGCCCACGCCGGGCTGGCCGCCTTGGAGGATTTTTTGGATGGCGCTGTTGTGGAATGTGATGTTGGTGTCGGCGGTGTCGTTTGCGGTTTCAAGAAAACCTTGTTCGCTGATGCGTCCGGTCAGTCTGAAACCGGTCAGACTGATGCAGATGATGCTGCCTGCAAATTCAGACAGCTCGCGCTGTTGCTCCGGATTTTGCTGTATCAGGTGGTTGATAATGGGAAATAGGGCGGACATGGTTTACTCTAAATGCCGTCTGAAACGGATGAATGGGTTGAGTCGCAATTTTACAGGCTTAGCCCGTCTGCGCAAACGGTATTTACAATTTTGCCGTTGCTTTCATCATCAACGATGAAATCAGGAGCCGGCAGGCCGAGTTTGGCCGCTTCGGCAGTATAAAATTCGGCCCGGCTTGGGTGGCGGGGTTCGACAATATTGCGGATACGCTTGCCGTCGGCTTGGCAGGCCGTCTGCAAAAGGACTTGGACGGCTAAGTCTTTATGAAGGATATTGACGGGTTGATTGCCGCCTTGAATGCGTGTTTTTTGAACCAGCTTGGTAACGGGGTGACGGTCGGCAGAGTAAAGCCCGCCCAGTCGCAATATGTCGATATGGGGAACGGCACTTTCCAGCAAGGCTTGCTCAACCGCGAGGATTTGACGGGCGGATTCGGTTTGTGGGTCGGGTAGCGTGGTTTCATCGCATACGCGTGCTTGGTCGCCATATACGCTGGTGCTGCTGGTAAAGATGATGTGTTGTACCTTGCATCGCTCGGCAAGCTGAATCCATTTTTTTAGGGTATCGGCGTAATGGTTTAATGACGAAGGCGGAAGCAGGCAGAACCATGTCGGCTTGTTGATGTGGTTTTGCCACAAGGCCGAACTGTGAAAAATATCGTCTTGATTCAAATCGATGATGTCGAGCTCAATCGGCAGATTGATGTCGTCGGAGGTTAGATTGCGTTTGACGGCGGCCACCTGACTGCCGTGCTCGTAACATTTTTGTGCCAGCGGCAGGCCGAGATAGCCTAAGCCGAGAATGGAAATATCGGGAAGGTGCATAAAGAAAGCATCCGAAAATTAACAGGCCGTCTGAAAATAGCTTTAACTTGGTTAAAGCCACGTTTTCAGACGGCCTTTGTATGGAAAAATTAATGGTTGCTGCCGATTTTTTGGTCGAATTCGGCACGATGTTCCGGTAGGAGGTAAGGGCGCAACAGACTGAGTGTGCGGCTGATGCCCCGTACTTTGGAATCTTCGGTCAACTTGGCGCGGCCGCGCAGGGAGCTGTCGAAGTCGAACCAGTATTTCGTCACCATCCACATATTGACGGCAAGGTCGTTCATGGCGGTTTGGTCTGCGCTGATGATGTTTAGGCCGTTGAGCTGGGTCAGCAGGTTGACCAACAGCGGGGACACTTTGGCTTGGGTAAAGGTATTGTGTTCGCCCAATAATTCGGCACTGCGGGCAAGCAGGGTATTCACATCACTGAAAAGGAAACGGTATTCCCACATCACATCATAAATACCGGCCATATAGTTGATGGAGTCTTCCACATTAGACGGCAACACGGCTTCGTTAAGGTAGGCAAGCAGGGCTTCGCTGTAACGTTTGAACAATTGGACGATGATTTCGTCTTTGTTGCGGAAATGGTAGTAGAGGTTGCCCGGGCTGATGCCCAAGTGGGCGGCAATGTGGTTGGTGCTGATATTGCGCTCGCCTTCTTCGTTGAACAAGGCGAGGCTGGCATTGATGATTCGTGTGTAAGTGTTGACTTTAGCAATGCGCGGCATGGGATACACTCCTTTGTTTTATAGGCTGTATGAAGTCGGCAGCCAGTTGGGTTCTGCGTGTAATTCTACCTGAAATTGAGTAAATACTGTATTACAAACATATTGAGCCAGCTGGTGGACATCTTGAGCGGACGCATTGTTTTTATTCACCAAAACCAAAGCCTGTCTGTCATGCACAGCCGCACCGCCGATCTGATGGCCTTTCAGACGGCATTGGTCAATCAGCCAGCCGGCCGCGAGTTTGACCGAACCGTCAGGCTGCGGATAGCGTGGCATATTGGGGTATTGCTGCAACAAATCGGCCGCTTTTTCAGCGCTGACAACTGGGTTTTTAAAGAAACTGCCGACATTACCAAGTACGTTAGGATTAGGCAGTTTACTGTTGCGGATTGCACACACTGCATCGGAAACATCTTTGGCTGTTGCCTCGCGGTCTTGGCTTAGTTCGGCAACCGCTGCTGCCAAATCGCCATAGCCCAAGTTCGGCACAAAATGCTCTTTTAATGCAAATACAACAGAAACAATCACATAACGGCCTTTGCCTTCCTGTTTGAACAGGCTTTCACGATAGGCAAAGTCACAGTCGGCATTGGAAAGCTCGACAAAGGTTTCCGTATCCAAATCAAAGCAGCGTACGCTATGGATAACATCTTTGACTTCAACGCCGTATGCGCCGATATTTTGTACTGGAGACGCGCCGACCGTGCCCGGAATCAGGCTAAGGTTTTCCAGCCCGCTCAAACCCAGTCCAACCGTATGCAAAACAAAATCATGCCAAATTTCCCCGGCTTGAGCTTCGATATAAACCAGGCCGTCTGAACGCTCAATTTCGCGTATTCCCTTGTTTTCCATATGCACAACCAGACCGGCGTAGTCCTCCATCAAAAGGATATTGCTGCCGCCGCCGAGCCATAAAACAGTATCTCGGTCGAACTCGGGCAGCCGGACGATGTCGCGCAACTCATCGGCATGTTTGAGTGCGACAAATGCTTGGGCTTGGGCTTTCAGGCCGAAAGTGTTGTAAGGGGTAAGGTTGGTTTGGTATTGGATGGGTTGCATGGGTTTAACTTTAAGAATAGAGGAGTGGGTAATGGGGTTCTTATTCACTATTTATTGAAAATAATAAATATTAGATAGGATTTATAAATTATTTCAATGATCTAGTAGCAATAGTTCCAATTAATACATTCCTATTGGTTTCCGCTTTTCTATTGGTAAAGTGAACTGCTCTGTAATAATTTTTCCTGTTTTTTTGTCAATGAGGTGTAGTGAGCAACTAGCAAAAAGGGAAGGAACTTTTTTCTTACCAAACAATAATTTGGTTTCTGTTGGTTCAAATTCTGTTTCCGCCTTTAAGATATATTCCTCGTTTGGTTTAAGGGTCACGTTAATAGAGTTTTCGCACCAGATAGGCCAATCATCAAACAAATCTCTTAATGAGAGATGGTTATATATAAGTGTTATGGGTTGATTTGCAGGAAGTTTATTAATTTCTTTTAACACCCGATCTTTAAATTGCATAGAAATAGTATGCGACTTGGGAGACGAACTATCTTTTATATAAATATCGATTCTCTCAGAAAAGCCTTTTTCCGAACCATTATATGGATCAGAAAATGATGTTGGATTTATATCATAGGTTAAGGTGGCAGTAGGGGCTCCCTCAGGAGGTTGGTAAGGTTTTTCAATCGTGGCTATGCTACATCCACTTGCAATCAATAAAACGCTACTATAGGTAAGCAAAGGTTTAAGCAAAGACAGTTTCATGGTTTTCTCCAATAATATAGTTACGAATATATTTAATTAAATTTTCAGACGGCCTTATATGATTTGACCATTTCTTTACTACAAAGCTCCAAGCACCATACCAATGCTATGGCGGCAATCGTCAGTGAAACGGTTAGCGCAGTCCAGAAGCCGTAAATGCCCATATCGGCATGATAGGCGAGCAGGTAGCCGGGCAACAGACCGCAACCCCAGAAAGCCACGGCATGGATGAACATCGGCATCTTGGTCACTTTATAGCCGCGCAGCGCATATGAAGCGATACATTGGGTGGCATCTGCCAGTTGGAATAGGGAGGCAAAAAATAAAACGGTCGCAGCAATACCTAATACTGCCGCATCGTTGGTGTACATACCTGCCAACTGAAAGCGAAAGACAACCAAGAGCAGCGCGGTGCAGGTGGCAAGTAGCCAGCCCAACACCAGCGAAACGCCTGAAATATAACGCGCCCGCAAAAAATCGCGCCGCCCGAGCGAAAAGCCTACGCGTACCGTGCTTGCCGATCCGACACTTTGCGGAACCATATACAAGATGCCCGACAGGCTGATGACGACTTGTTGCGCGGCGACGTAATCCTCGCCGAATGGCGCCACCAAAAAGACGATAAACGAAAACGCGCTGGCTTCTAGAAAATAAGACAAGCCGATAGGTGCGCCGATTTTCCAAATCTGTTTGAAAGCTGTCAAATCGGGTTTGCCGATTTTTGCCGTCAAACCAAACGGACGGAAGAATTTTTCTTTGGCGATATAAAGCCACAAAGCCAATGCGCTGAACCAAAATACCGCCGCCGTTGCCACGCCGCAACCTGCGCCGCCCAAAGCAGGCATACCGAATTTGCCGTAAACAAACACATAGTTCAGCGGTACATTCAATACAAATGCCGCGAAGCTGACCAACATTATCACGCGTGGGCGGTTCAAGCTAGAGGCATAAGCGTGCAGGGCGCGGTGTATCATGGCGGCCGGCATTGCCAAGCTGGTGAAGAACATATATTGCGCCATCGTGTCTTCGACATAATCGTTCAATGTCAGCCAATGACGGAACGGCGTAATCATCGCCCACATCAACAGCATACCGAATACGCCCAAACACAAGCCAAACCAAATGCCTTGCATTCCTGTTTTACCGACTTCTTCGGTTTTACCCGCGCCGTACAACTGGGCAATCATCGGGTTCAACGCCGCCATCACGCCCATAAAGGTAATGTAAATCGTCGAGAATGCGCTGCTGCCCAAGGCCACCGCAGCCAAATCTTCCTTACCTGCGCCACCGGCCATCACCGTATCGACAAAACCAATACCCACTTGCGCCACTTGGGCCAACAGCATAGGTAGGGCGAGGGCGGTAAGCAGGCGGGTTTCTTTTAAGAAAACAGGAAAGGCAAAGCGGTTGAGGTTCAGTAGCATAAGTGTGTGTGGATTGAGGATAAAGGCCGTCTGAAACAGAAACGTAAAATTATAAAGGGTAATGCTGATAAGCAGGCAATATGTTGTTTAATCGCTAAATTTTTCAGACGGCCCTAAATGTCGGATGTCTTTTTACTGCTTCCAACCAGCTGTCCGGCGTTTGAAACTGCATCAGGCCGTCTGAAAGCGATACTGCGGCTTGGGTAGTCGAAGCGCGGGTTAGTTTTTCGTTGGTTTCGGCATCGTAAATGGTGTAATCGATACGCAGGCAGCTTTCGATCTCGACGATGTCCATATCAACGCGGATTTTTTGGCCGAAACGGGCAGGGCGGATGTATTTGAGGTTCATCTGCACAATCGGCCAGCTGTACCCCTGCCGTCCCATTTCGTTGTAGTCGTAACCGATGGAGGACAAAAAAGCGCAACGTGCGGTTTCAAGGTATTTGACATAGTTTCCGTGCCACACGATGTGCATGGCATCTACGTCAAAAAAAGGAACTTCGGTTTCAAAGCTGTGTTGGCAGTAGATGTGTTTTTTCATGGTTTAAAAGAGTGAGTGTGATGGTTTCAGACGGCGTCTTCGCCCCAAAAATCATAAAAATTGAACCATTGTAGCGGATTTTGCGCACATTCTTGCGCCAAAATGTCGGCAAAACCCTGCATCGCGTCTTTGACGGCAGCCTCACGGTTGCCGCGTTTCCAGTTGGAAGTATCGGTAAAGCGGCGCAGTTTCAAATGATAGCGGCCGTTTTGTTTGACGCAAAACAGCGTGTTTACTTGCGTTTTTAAAAGCGAAGCCAATAGCCATGCGCCTTGCGGCATAGGGGCGGTGTGGCCTAAGAAATTAATATCGGCGGTTTTCTCGCCGCGTACAGGTACGCGGTCGGCCGCGATGGCAATCCATTCGCCGTCTTCGATACGGTGGTTCAATTCCATCATCAGGGTGGTGTCCAAATCGGTTACCTGAATCAGGCGGATATGTTCTGCGCCGGCTTTTTGCAATGCCTCGTTAAATGCCTGCGCGTGTTTGCTGTGCACCAATACATTGAGTCTGAAATCTTTGTGGTGCGACACCAGCGCACGGCAAACTTCGGTATTGCCCAAGTGCGAACAGGCAAAAATCTGGCCGCGTTCGTTGCGTTTGATTTGCGAATAGATGTCGTCCGGATCTTCAATCACCAAATCTTCATAACGGATTTTGCGTTGCCACACGGCAAAACGGTCGCAAACTGCTTCGCCAAATGCAACGAATTGTTTGAATACGCTGTGTTTCGGCAAAACGGTATGGGGAAAGGCCGTCTGAAGACGGGTTTGATAGCGTAAGACATGACGGCGTGGTTTGGGCGCGGTTGCATAAAAATACAGCACCACAAACCAAATGCACGGCCTCATCAAAAAGGCCGGCAGATAGCGTACCATCAGCGTGGTCAGGGCGAGAAACAGGCGGCTGCCACGTTCGGGCTGCGCCGCCCAATGGGTTTGTTTATGGTCGGTCATGGTTTCAGACAGCCTTTCCAAAAACTTTGCCCAATCGGTGTTTCAACATACCGAAAAACAGCCGTGTGTGCATTTTGCTGATGCGGACATTGTCGGCAAAGGCATCGAAGTGGGACACGCCGTCGGCGGCGTATTGGACGGGTGTTTTAACCCAAACCGGTTTGACGTCGCGCCAGTACAGGCGGATAAGGATTTCCGTGTCGAAGTCCATGCGGTCGCCTACGGTTTCTTCGCGGACGACGGATAGCGCGGGTGCAAGCGGATAGAGGCGGAAGCCGCACATGCCGTCTTTGATGTCGCATGACCAAGTGTGCAGCATATTCCAAAAGTCAGTAATTTTGCGTCCGTAAAGCCGTGCTTTGGGCGCATCATCGCCGTATTGCGGCCAGCCGCAAACAACGGCTTCGGGATTTTGTTCCGCAGCGGCAAGGAGTTTGGGTGTGTCGTTTAAGCAGTGTTGGCCGTCTGCATCAACCTGCAAGACGTGGGTATAACCATGCTCTTCGGCGTATTCCAAGCCGGTTTTGACCGCTGCGCCTTTGCCGCCGTTAATGGGGCGGTAAAGGACATCGATGCCGTCTGAAACCAAAGCCTGCAATACAGGTTTGCATTCTTCGCGTGAACCGTCGTCCACAATTAAAACGTTTAAACCGAAACTGCGCATGGTTTCGGCAACGTGGCTGATGGTAGTCGGGTGGTTGTAATGTGGAATGAGGGCCAGGGTTTTCATCAATATTCTTTAGGCGACGTTAACACAATGCAGAGTATAGCAAATAAACATGCCATGGCGTTTGAAAAGGCCGTCTGAAACGGCGATGACAAAATCTTTTTGATTTCGTTTTTCACTGTTTCAGACGGCCTTTGGTATGCCCTTAATTCAGCATTGTACATAACCGACATCGAGGCATAAATCATGGAACTCGTTGAGCGTGCTGCGGTGTCCGATGCTGATGATGATGGTGTCGGGCAGTTTTTGTTTTAAGGCGCGGTAGAGCATGGCTTCGGTCGGCTCGTCCAAGGCGGCGGTGGCTTCGTCGAGCAGGATGATTTTGGGCTTGGAGAGCAGGGCGCGGACGAAGGCGATGCGTTGCAGCTCGCCCGGCGAGAGTTTGTGCTGCCAGTCGTCGGTTTTATCCAATTTGTCTACCAGGTAGTCCAAGCGGCAGGTATTCATGGCTTCGGCTAACTCGGGGTGATGATGGTCAATATCGGGGTAACAAATCGCATCGCGCAGGCTGCCTTGTGCTGTGTAGGGGCGTTGCGGCAGGAAGAGGATGTCTTGATGCGGCGGATGGCTGACTTTACCGCTGCTGCCGAAAGGCCAAAGTCCAGCCAGTGCACGCAGCAACGAAGTTTTGCCGCAACCGCTCGGGCCGCGTATCAACAGGGAATCGCCGCTTTTGAGGTTGATGTTGATGCTGTCCAATAAAACTTCGCCGTTGTGGCGGTATAGGGCAACGTTTTCTAAGATCAGGCCGTCTGAAACTTCGGTAAGCTCGGGTTGTTGTGCAGTGTGTTGTTCTTCCGTGCTCAGCAAAAAGCCGTACAGACGCTCCAATCGGGCGCGGTAGGCGGTGAATTTGTTGTAGAACATCCGGAAGAAAGACAGCGCGTTTTGCAGTCGTGCGAAGGCTTGGACGGTCTGCTGGATGTCGCCGATTTTGATTTGTCCGGCAAACAGGCGCGGGGCTTGCAAAATAATGGGAAAGAGCTTGATGCCGTTGGTAAACATATCGTTAAAGCCGCTCAGGCAGACGCTTTGCCGTGCAATGCGCCAACGGTTGCGGATGATGGCTTTGAAGCGGTCGGCAAGCTGGTCGTGTTCGTGTTTTTCGCCGTTGTAAAACGCGACGCTTTCGGCATGGTCGCGCACGCGGACAAGGGAATAACGGTAGTCGCCGTTGAGTTTTTCGTTTTCATAATTAAAACGAATCAAAGGGTTGCCTATCCACATGGCGATAAAGGTGGCCAAAATCACAAACATATAGACAAACCAAACGATGCCGTGCGGAATGTCGAAGCCGAACACGGTCAGGATGCCCGCCAAACCCCACAAAACAACGGCAAATTCCAGCGAGGTAACGACTGAATTGACCATGCCGCGCACAAATTCGATGGTCGAAGCAATGAATTCCTGTGCATCCTGTTGGATACGCTGGTCGATATTGTCCGGCGCATGACGGCGCATTTGCAGGCGGTAGTAGTTTTTGTCGGCAAGCCAGCGCGAAGTCAAAACTTCATTGAGCCGCTCCGACCATTTAATCGCCAAGCCTTGATCGAGAAAGTCGTTGACGACGTTGTTAAACGCCCGTATCAACACCACGCCCGCATTCATCGCCGCAAACATCCAAAACGCGGAGGCATTCAAATCCTGCATCGAGTCGTAAAGCCCTTTGGACATAAAGGTGCTCAACACATTCAACCGCACTTCAGTCAGCAGCAGCGTAATCATTGCCGTAATCAGCAGCAATACTTTAACTGCACTTTTCGGCGTCAGGCAAAGGCGCAGGATATAGCTAAACTCGCGCCCGAAGCGCGTGTTGCGTGCAAAAAACAGAATCACCGCCGAGGCGGCGGCGACCATCAACAAGGTCTGCACCAGCCAAGACGGTGAGGAATAAAGCTCGGTTTGCCATTTTTGCATAGTTGTATTCTCTGAAAGGGTCGTAAAGGCCGTCTGAAAGGACGGCAAATTTATTGAATTATGATCACTATGAAAATAGTTTTTCAAACTGTTGTATTTTTGTATTTACAAACGGTTCTTATTTGTTTTTGTGGAAAGTAGGAATCTTATCAAATATAATCGCAAAGCTAAATTACTTTGTAATTTTTTACTCGATATAAGAATTATTAATATTTCAATTCAGAAGGAATTTATGAAAAGCAAATTAGCCTTAATGCCGCTTGTGGTTGCAAGCGCATTCGCCTACGCCGCCGATGAAGCCACCCCTGCTCCCGAAGCCCATGCAGAAGTGCAGGAAGTCAAAGTCCACGCCGACGCCAAACGCGTGAAGGCCGCACGCTCTTATTCTATTGCCAGTGACGGCGATATGCGCGACCGCGTGAATTTGGGCGTGTTGGGTAAAGCCAATGCCTTTACCGCGCCGATTACCGTGGTCAATTACGACGAAAAAGCCCTCAACAATACCGAAGCACGTACTTTGGTGGATGCCGTAGCGAAAAAAGACGCTTCGACTTGGCAGTTTGGCGGCGAAAGCAATACGCTGACCGGTCTGTACTTCCGCGGTTACCAACTTGATGCGCGCCAATTCAGCGTCAACGGTTTGGCCGGTATGTACGGCACGCAAGGTACGGCCAGCGTGCAAGTCGGCTCCGCGCAACTGATTAAAGGCGCATCCACCGCCGTAAACGGTATGGATCCTGAAGGCGCGGTATCTGGTTCCGTCAATATCGAAACCAAAAAAGCCGCCGATGAAGGCAACCGCAAAATCGGTTTGGGCTGGTTCAGCAACAATCGCGCCCAAGGTACGTTCGACTTGGGCCAACGCTTCGGCGAAAACAAAGAATTCGGCGTACGCGCCAACGGCAAACTGCGTCACGGCGACACCCCGCGCCACGGTTACAGCGAGGACAACAAAGAATTTGCCTTAAATGCCGATTATCGTGGAGAAAAAGTGCGCGTGGCGTTCGACTCCATCTACGCGAAACGCAAAACCAACGGCGGCCGTGCGCGTATGCAGGACATCCAAAACGCTGATGGTCGTTTGTTCGATGCACCGGATGGCAAAACAAATCTGTTGCCAAGCTGGAACTGGCAAAATACCGTCGGTCAAACCAATATGTTGACTTTCGAATGGGATGCGTTTGAAAATGCGCAAATTACCGGCGGTATCGGTTACAACAAGGCGCGTTATTACGGCACGCTGATTTCTCCGACCATCTGCGGTAAAAAAGGCGCAAGCAGCATGACTGCCACTTGTTCGAGCGCCGATCAATACCATACGGGTACAGCACGCTTGACCGACCAATATTTCCGTACTTTGAGTATGAATTTATCCGCGCGCGGCGAATTTGAAACCGGCCCGGTAACGCATAACTGGAGTACTGCTTTTGACCGTATCATCCGTCAGCGTGCGACTGTCCGTGGTTCGGCTGCAGGTAAAAGCCGCGTTGAGGTTGATGCAAACGGCAATATTGAAAATCAACTGGCTTCTTTTGTCCCTAATTACGCGACAGACTGGGAAAGCTCGGCAAACCTGGATGCCAATATTAAAGTCAACAGCCTGGCTTTGTCCGACACCCTGGGTTTCGTCGACAATAAATACCGTCTGACGCTGGGCGGACGCTTCCAAGCGGTTGAATACACCAATAAAAAAGAAGGTCAAAGCGGAGATTCCAAACGCTTCAGCCCGATGCTGATGGCTGCATGGGTACCGCAACCTGACTTGGTCGTGTACGGCAACTACATGGAAGACTTAGAGCCTGCCGACATCAAAACCGATGATTCCGGCGAAACTACGATGTCCAAACCTCGTGTCAGCCGTCAGTTTGAAGTCGGTGTGCGCAAAAACTGGGGTAGTTTTGTCACTACGTTGAACGCGTTCCAAATCAAACGTCCGGGCTACTGGCGCGGTAATACTGCCAAGGGTACTGATTTTGCTGCGTACAAAGCTATTGGCGGCGCGGCCGGCGACGAGCAAGGCATGGAACGTAATCGCGGTATTGAGTTCAATACCTATGCCAACCTGTTGAACAATACCTTGCGCCCAAGTTTTGGTTTGATGTATCTGCAATCAACCGTGAAAAATTATCCGAACGCAGCCGACAATCTCGTTAACGGCGTACAAGTTGCCAACCCGCGCGTAATTGCCAAAGCAGGTTTGGAATGGGATACCCCGTTTGCCAAAGGCTTGACCTTGAGCAGCAATGTTTCGTATTTCGGCAAGTCTTACCAAGACACGCAAAAACAATACGCCTTCCCGTCCTACACTTTGGTTGACGTAGGCGCGCGTTACAAAACCAAGCTCGGCAAAAATACTTTGACTGTCAGCAGCTCGGTAGAAAACCTGTTCAACAAAAACTACTGGCAGGTACAACGCGGCCAATTCGACCGCAGCTTCGCCGTCGTCGGCATGCCGCGTACTTACTGGCTGAAAGCGGAATTGGATTTCTAATTTGATTTCGGTTTGACCGTAATAGCAGGCCGTCTGAAAGGGAATGATAAAAAGCAAGAATTTGTTTTTTATCCCTTTTCAGACGGCCTGATTTGATTGCCTTATGTTTTTTGCTTGAAAAATCTTACATGTTTTTTATGGATTTCACGCGAAACAAGGTTAATATTCCATTTTCACAATACATCATTCGAGAAGACATATGAAAAAATCCATCAAACTGACCCTGTGCACCCTCGCACTTTCACTTTCCGTGCAAGCGCAAGCGGTTACCCATGCCGTGATTGAAACCAATATGGGCAACATCCAACTGGAATTGGATGAAGTCAAAGCGCCGAAAACCGTGGCAAACTTTGTTAATTACGCCAAAAAAGGTTTTTACGACAACACGATTTTTCACCGCGTTATCGACAATTTTATGATTCAAGGCGGCGGATTTACCGAGAAAATGGTTCAAAAATCCACCGATAAAGCCATCAACAACGAAGCAGACAACGGCTTGAAAAATAACGTCGGCACCATCGCCATGGCGCGCACCGGCGATCCGAATTCCGCAACCAGCCAGTTCTTTATCAATACGGCCGACAACGACTTTTTGAATTTCAAAAGCAAAACCCCTCAAGGCTACGGCTATGCCGTTTTCGGTAAAGTTACTTCCGGCATGGACGTTGTCCGTAAAATCAGCAAAGTGAAAACAGCGACACGCGGCTTCCATCAAGATGTACCGACCGAAGCCGTGATTATCCGCAAAGTCAGCATCAAATAATTTTGATTGCTTGAATCCAAACAACAGGCCGTCTGAAACATTCAGACGGCCTGAATTTATTTATTTGATAATAAGCGGCAATTTGGGCGATAATTCAGCATCTACAATTTAAGGAGTCGATTATGCAAACCCGCCTGCCTTTTTTCGGCGTTGTCCGCGTCAGCGGTGAAGACAGAGCTTCATTTCTTCATGGCCAATTATCCAACGATATTAATAATTTAGCTACCGGTCAGGCATGTTATGCCACATACAATACGCCTAAAGGCCGTGTGTTGGCGAATATGTTGGTCGTCAATCGCGGAGAAGATTTACTGCTAGTCATGGCACAAGATTTGACCGAAGCCATCGTCAAACGCCTGAGAATGTTTGTCTTGCGTGCAAAAGTCGTCTTCGAGCTGATGCCTGATTTAGTAGTCAGCGGCGAGTTGGCAGACAATGCAGAACCTCATCCTACTACCGAACCGCAACTGTCTTTTTCAGCCCAAATTCAAGAAAACACCGTAGAAATTGCCTTGCCGCACACAGGCCGTCTGAAAATTTCAGCAGCCGAAAACGCAACAGAATATCAAGCAGGAGCCGAAAACGCATGGAACCTGTACGAAATCCGCAGCGGCTATCCGTGGATTTGCGCCGCAACCAAAGAAGCGGCTGTTGCCCAAATGCTCAACCAACACATCATCGGCGCCGTCCATTTCCGTAAAGGCTGCTACCCCGGCCAAGAAATCATCGCCCGCGCCCAATACCGAGGCCAAGTCAAACGCGGTCTGGCCGTATTAAGCGGCGACTCTTTAGAAGCTGCCGGTATTGTCGTCAAAGTCGGCGAAGAAGAAGCAGGCGTCATCCTCAACACAGCACTGACCGAGCAAGGCAGCCTCAGCCTCGCCGTTATCAAGTTTTCCGCAGCAGAAGCAGCATTGGCCGATGCAGACGGTAATGCTTTGAAACAGGAAGAACTGTTTTTTACGGTTGAGAAAGATTGATTGTTAGATGATTGAATAAAAAGCTTAAATATCAGCTTGAAATGAAAACAGAAAGGCCGTCTGAAATTCAGACGGCCTTTGATATTGAGTTTTGTTGGTACATGACCCAAGCTGCGTTTGCTGCTGACTGGATTACGGCATGGTTTGGAATCATTCGGTAGCAACAAAAACCGCGTGCGTGAGTACCGCACACATCCTACACCTTAATCTTAAGGTTTGCGTCGCCCGCAGTGGTAGGGTGTGTGGCGTAGCCACGCACGCAGCTGGCATGGATGCAGGCTACGGCTTGCTTCCTTGTATCTGAATTTAGAAGCCTACATGCATGTTTTTGAAAATCCATAGCATAGGCAGGCTAACGGGCAGGGTAACGATATCGACAGCAGCGGTGAACGGGGTAGCGAGTGCGCGGCCGACCGTCCCCCCTGATACGCTTGTACCGGTTTTGGTTACCGAGGTGTGGAGGGTTACAGGCAGCGGAGTTTCAAAACGGTAGTCGTAGTTCATGTCGCTCGGGCGGGCATAGAGCTGGCCGCACACCCGGATGGTACGGGCATAGCGGGACGTGCCCTTGCTGTCGGTAACCTGCCTGAATTGCAGCCGGCGCAGTTCGGTGCGTTCTTGGCGGCGCTCGGCGAGGGAAAGGTGCGGGTTTTCTTGGTAAACTAAATCGAAATCCGTGCTGCAGAAACGTTGCTTTGATTCGTTGGTGGCCAGTCTGAATCCTTTCCGAGGCGGGGTGCTGCAGCATTTTTCGGCATCATTGGAGGGTGCGTACATTTGGAAGGGTTGGGACAACTTGACGTTTAAAATCGCGCCCAAATCCACTTCCCGGGCTGTTTCGCCGCTTTCAGCCCTAGGGTTGCTGCCTTTGGTCAGCACATAGATATAGCTCTCGCCCAACATTACGATACTGTTGGGCGGTAGTTTTTGGCTGTCGGGCTTGACGCGGGCAAAGCCGACAACGGAGTCGTTTTCGACGAGATTTAAGCTGTAAGAGTTGGAACCGCGTGAGTCGTGATTTTCCCACAGTGCATAAGTGGCGCAGCCGTTGAGCAACATCAGTGTGGCGGCGAGGAAGAGGGGTTTCAACAGGGATTTTGCAAACATGGCAGGCTCCTTTGATTGAGTTGATGAGTTTTAGTTTACGTAGTCTTTGCAAATATTAACATTTGCTTGAAGAAAAGGCTACCTGAAACAGGCAGTGATCGAAATGCTTGGTTTCAAGTAGTTTGTGGGAATCAATAGCATGATTTACGATTCAGTGTTTGATTGAAGGCCTGCTTGAGCAGTTGTTCGATATTGCAAAGAATGATGATAGGCACGGAAAATCCGCTTGATTCTTGATAATGGCGGATAGATGCTTAAAAAATCATTTAAGCCAACACAAAGGTCATCCATCGTAGAAAAAAATGTAAACAACAAGGCAATTTACTGCACAAAAAGGCTGCCTGAAAACCCACTTTCAGGCAGCCTGTACTTTCCTACATTACAGCTTCTCTTTAACCCAACCTTCCACGGTTCCCAGCATTTCAGGCAGTTTCTCAGCATCAGTACCACCGGCTTGTGCCAAGTCAGGACGGCCGCCGCCTTTGCCGCCGACTTGTTCGGCTGCAAATTTAACCAGATCGCCTGCTTTGACTTTAGCAGTCAACGGTTTGGATACGCCGGCGCATAGGGAGACTTTGCCGTCGTTGACTGCGGCGAGCAATACGATGGCTTGTTCTGATTTGCCGGTCAAGTCGGTTACGATTTCGCGCAGGGCGGCGGCATCGGCTTCGATTTGTGCGGCAACGAGTTTGGCTGAACCCAAGTCTTTTGCATCGTCCAAGAGTTTGGCGCCTGCATGGACGGCGAGTTCGGCTTTGGCGCGTGCCAATTCTTTTTCCAATGCTTTGGCGTGTGTTGCGCCTGCTTGGATTTTCGCCAGTACGTCTTTTTCGGTTTGGGCTTTGGTTTCGGCAATAATGTCTTTCACCAAACGCTCTTGTTCTTGCGCCCATTTGAGTGCGTTCAGGCCGGTGATGGCTTCGATACGGCGTACGCCTGCGGCAATACCGCCTTCGCTGATAATTTTGAAGAGGCCGATGTCGCCGGTGCGTGAAACGTGTGTACCGCCGCACAATTCGGTAGAGAAACCGCCCATTTGCAGTACGCGTACTTCGTCGCCGTATTTTTCGCCGAAGAGCATCATCGCGCCGGTTTTTTGGGCATCTTCCATGCTCATAATGGCTGCGTTGACGGCAACGTTGGCCAAAATGGCTTCGTTGACTCGGCGTTCTACTTCGGCGATTTCTTCGGCAGTGACCGCTTGAGGATGGGAAATGTCGAAACGGGTGGATTCGGCGGTAACCAAAGAGCCTTTTTGTTCAACGTGTTCGCCCAATACGTCGCGCAGGGCTTTGTGCATCAAGTGGGTCGCGCTGTGGTTGCGCATATTGGCATTGCGGATTTCGTCATCCACTTTGGCGGTAACGCTGTCGCCGACTTTCAGACGGCCTGAAGTCTGTACGCCGAATTGGCCGAATACGGCCGCTTTGATTTTTTGGGTATCGCGTACTTCAAAGCGGTTTTCGCCTGCGAAGATATAGCCGACGTCGCCGACTTGGCCGCCGGATTCTGCATAGAACGGGGTAAAGTCGATAACGACGGCACCTTCGTCGCCTTCGTTCAATTCGTTGACTTGCTCGCCGTTTTTGTAGAGGGCGAGGACTTTGGATTCGGTTTGGCGTTCGCTATAACCTTTAAACTCGGTGTCCTGACCTTCGTAAGGCAGTTGAGCGTTGGCTTTGAAGCTTTGTGCGGCGCGTGCGCGTGTGCGTTGGGCTTCCATCTCACGCTCGAAGCCTGCTTCGTCCAGTTCGATGCCCAGTTCGCGCGCCATGTCGGCGGTTAGGTCGTAGGGGAAACCGTAGGTGTCGTAGAGTTTGAAGATGTGTTCGCCGCCGATAACGAGTTTGCTGTTGGCGATGTTGTCCATCAAGTAGGTATTCAAGGCTTCGGCAAACGGTTTTTTCGCGTCGGGAATATGGGCGGTTTCCAAAGCAGCCTGCAAATCGATATACATGCCTTCGTTCAGGCTGCCTGAAACTCGAGGACGGATAACGATTTGCTTTTTGCTCGGAGCAACACGGGAAGCGGCGGTAAATTCCACACCATCTGCGGTTTTCAATGTCAGAGGTTTGCCTACACCGTCTTGCGGCAACAAGCTTTCCAGTTTCAGGAATTTCATGCCGTTGAGCACTTGGTTGAACAAGCCCATGCCTTTTTCCAGCGTTTCGCCGAAGCGGCTTTCTTCCGCGCGCAAGGCTTCCATAATCTGTGTCTGTTTCTCTTTCAACTCAGGATACGCGGCGCCCATTTCTTTCACCAAATCGGGCACGAGTTTGTAGAAAAACGCCTGTTTCTGGCCTAGTTTGTAACCGTGGCGCACGGCGCGGCGGATGATGCGGCGCAATACGTAGCCGCGGCCTTCGTTGGAAGGCAAGACACCGTCTGCAATCAGGAAGGAGCAGGATCGGATGTGGTCGGCGATGACTTTCAGGCTGGGTTCTTCCATGCTGAAAGCTGCGCCGGTTTCGCGGGCAACGGCTTTGAGCAGGTCTTGGAACAAGTCGATTTCGTAGTTGCTGTGAACATGCTGCATGACGGCGGCCATGCGCTCCAAGCCCATGCCGGTATCGACGGAAGGCTTAGGCAGTGGATTCATATTGCCTTGTTCGTCGCGGTTGAACTGCATAAATACGCAGTTCCAAATTTCAATCCAGCGGTCGCCGTCTTCTTCAGGGCTGCCCGGAATGCCGCCCCAGATTTCTTCGCCGTGGTCGTAGAAAATTTCGGAGCAAGGGCCGCAAGGGCCGGTGTCGCCCATTTGCCAGAAGTTGTCGGATGCGTATTTCGCACCTTTGTTGTCGCCGATGCGGACGATGCGTTCGGCAGGCATACCGATTTCGTTCAACCAGATGTTGTAGGCTTCGTCGTCTTCTGCGTAAACGGTTGCCAACAGTTTGTCTTTAGGGATGTTCAACCATTCGGGGGAAGTCAGGAATTCCCAAGCGAAGTGGATGGCATCGCGTTTGAAGTAGTCGCCGAAGGAGAAGTTGCCCATCATTTCAAAGAAGGTGTGGTGACGGGCGGTGTAGCCTACGTTTTCCAAGTCGTTGTGTTTGCCGCCTGCACGTACGCATTTTTGCGCGGTAGTGGCGCGGTTGTAGGGGCGTTTGTCAAAGCCGAGGAATACGTCTTTAAATTGGTTCATACCTGCGTTGGTAAACAGCAGGGTTGGGTCGTCGTGTGGCACGAGCGAGGAGGAGCGGACGATGGTGTGGCCTTTAGATTCGAAAAATTTCAGGAATTTTTGGCGTAGTTCGGTGGTTTTCATAATGTCTCGATAAAATTTTGTACAAAGATTTCAGACGGCCCGGACGGCACGTTGAGATTAAAAACGAATGGGCGTTATCTTACCGCAAAACCATATTTCAAGCTATCGGCAGAAAGGTTTTAAGTTGGCGGCAAGCTGTCTTTCAGACGGCTTCAAGCGGGTCGATATCTTTTAGCAATGAAGCCTATCCGCCCCGGCTTGCCTGCTTTATAATGCCTTTCTCTTTTCAACCGGATACGCAAGGAATGATAATGGCCAAACATCTGCCCCTCATCGTACTGACTGCGCTGGCATTGGCCGGCTGCGGCGGCTCGGACAAAACTTCTGCCGACAAGGCGGCGCAAACCGATAATCAAAAGGTATTGAGCATTTACAACTGGTCGGAATATGTCGATCCCGAGACGGTTGCCGCGTTTGAGAAAAAACACGGTATCTCAGTAACTTATGATGTATATGACAGCGATGAAACGCTGGAGAGCAAGGTGTTGACCGGCAAGTCGGGTTACGACATCGTGGGTCCATCCAATGCGTTTGTCGGTAGGCAGATTAAGGCAGGTGCGTATCAGAAAATCGACAAATCCCTGATTCCCAACTATAAAAACTTGAATCCTCAGTTGATGAAGCTGATGGAAGGCGTTGATCCGAACCACGAATATGCCGTTCCGTTTTATTGGGGGACTAACACTTTTGCCATCAATACCGAGCGTGTGAAAAAGGCTTTGGGTACGGACAAACTGCCGGACAATCAATGGGATTTGGTGTTTAACCCCGAATACACGTCCAAACTCAAGCAATGCGGCATCAGCTATTTGGACAGCGCGGCAGAGATTTATCCTATGGTATTGAATTATATGGGTAAAAATCCAAACAGCAGTGAAACGGTGGATATTAAGGCGGCTACGGAAGTCTTGAAGAAAAACCGTCCGTACATCAAGCGTTTTACCTCGTCCGGTTTTATCGATGATTTGGCGCGCGGCGATACTTGCGTAACAATTGGTTTTGGCGGCGATTTGAACATTGCCAAACGTCGTGCCGAAGAAGCGGGCGGCAAGGAAAAAATCCGTGTGATGATGCCGAAAGAAGGCGTGGGAATTTGGGTGGATTCGTTTGTGATTCCGAAAGATGCCAAACACGTGGCCAATGCCCATGCGTATATCAATGATTTCTTAGATCCTGAAGTTGCGGCGAAAAACGGCAATTTTGTTACTTATGCGCCGTCCAGCAAACCGGCTCAGGAGCTGATGGATGAAGAGTTTAGAAACGACAATACGATTTTCCCGACTGATGAAGATTTGAAAAACAGCTTTATCATGGTGCCTATCCAGCCGGCGGCGTTGAAATTTATGGTCCGCCAATGGCAAAGTGTGAAAGCAGGAAAATAAGCTGATTTGAACGTATTAAGGCCGTCTGAATGGTGTAACCGAAATCCTTGATTTCGTTTTACGGCTGTTCAGACGGCCTTTGGTTTGTGTCAGACTGGCTTGAATAAGGTTTGAAAAAAACAAAGGGCGTGTCTATCAATCACGCCCTTTGTGTTTGGTTCAGACGGCCTTAGAATTTCACGCCTTTATGCAGGGCAACAATGCCTGCGCTCATGTTGTGGTAATCCACGCTGTCAAAACCTGCATCCAGCATCATTTGTTTCAAGGTTTCTTGGTCGGGATGCATACGGATGGACTCGGCGAGGTATTGGTAGCTGTCGGCATCTTTGGCAATCAGTTTGCCCATAATCGGCAACAGTTTGAAAGAGTAGAGGTCGTACACGCCTTCCAAAGGTTTGTACACTTTGGAGAATTCCAACACCAGCAGGGTGCCGCCCGGTTTCAATACGCGGTACATTTCTTTCAGCGCGGCATCTTTGTGCGTCATGTTGCGCAGGCCGAATGCGACGGAAACCAGATTGAAATAGTTGTCGGGGAACGGCAATTTTTCAGCGTCTGCCAACGATACGGGCAGAATCATGCCTTCGTTGAGCAGGCGGTCGCGGCCGACGGTCAGCATGGAGGAGTTGATGTCTGTCAGCCAAACTTCGCCTTCTTTGCCCACACGTTTTGCCCAGCCTCGGGACAAATCGCCTGTGCCGCCGGCGATGTCCAATACTTTGTCGCCTTTTTTCAGGCGGGCGGTATTGATGGTGAAATGTTTCCAAACGCGGTGCAGACCGCCGGACATTACGTCATTCATAATGTCGTAGTTTTTTGCCACGGAGTGGAAGACTTCGGCAACTTTGCCTGCTTTTTCGTCTTCGTCAACGGTAGTGAAGCCGAAATGGGTTTTGTGGTCGCTCATAGTGTCTGCCTTCTTAAAATAATACAGATTCAGATATCGAATACGTCGAAATCGCCAACCACTTTCGACGCGGGAAATATAGTTTGTGCCTGCTGCTCCAGCATCAGGCGTTGTTCTTCTTCGGTATAACGTGCGCTGATGTGGGTCGGGTAAAGTTGTTTCACATTGGCCTGCAAAGTCAGCTTGGCGGCATTGGATACGGTCGAATGGAACACTCGTTCCGTTGTTTCTTCATCACCTGCCGCAAAGGTTGCTTCATGCACCAAAACGTCTGCGTTTTGCGCGGTGCGTACTGCCTGCGGACGGGCTTGGGTATCGCCGAAGATGGCTACCATCCGTCCTTTTTTGGGCGGGAAGATGAACGCTTTGCCGTCAATGGTCCTTCCGTCATCCAAGCTTACGGTCCGCCTTTTTTCAGACGGCCTTTCCGCCGCAACCGCCGCTACCGCATGAATGCGTGTGTTTGGGTTTCAAATCTTCGGCACTTGGCGTTCTGGACGCACCGGCTTTTTCGAGGCGGTCGAGATAGTCTTGCCAAAGCGCGTCTTGATTGTGCGCCAGTCGGTAGAGATAGTCCCAATCGTAAAGGCCGCTGTCGTGGCCGTCTGAAAAAGTAATTTTCAAGGCGTATTGGCCGACGGGGTCTAAATCGGTAATGCTGACTTCGGCTTTGCCTGTTTGCAAAACATCTTGGCCGGCACCGTGCCCGCGTACTTCCGCGCTGGGTGAGTACACGCGCAGGTATTCGGCAGGAAGGCTCTTGACACCGTCAACATAGACCAAAGTCAGTACGCGCCGCTCTTTTTGGAGGCGGATTTCTTGTGGAATTTTATCGGCTTGGGTCATGTCATGCTCCGTTCTTTTTACGCAAATAGGCAACGCGTACAGAAAAAATACCGCCAAGTACGGCAAACAGCACGATTGCGTAGAGTGAAAACCGTATCAGGCCCACTTGTGTGTCCGCCGTCAGCCCTAAGGGCAGCAACATCACGGCAACGAACAGTAAAAATGCGGCCAACATGGCGGCAATGCTGGCAAAGGCATAGCGGGTATTGGCTGCTGTTTGCGGATGTTTGGTCATATTGGATAGCTTGCCGTAGGGTAATGAGGCGGTATTTTATCAGTTTTTTGGTGCTTCATGCCGTCTGAAAACGGCTTTATTTCCATAAATAAAGTGTAATGGCGCGCCTGTCTTCGCCTTCGGGCATTAAGCGGATGCTGCTGCCTTTGCTTCCGTTGACACGGATAATGATGCCGCCGGCCTGCCGCTCGATGATGTCGAGTTGGGTGTCGCGGTTCATGCGGTAGTTGTAGCGTTCGCATTGTTTCAAGCACCAGAAATCTTGCCAATGGATAAAATATTTTTGTCCGGATTCGATGGCCAGCGTTTCGCCGCCTTTGACGATGAAGTAAGGATAATCGGGTTTTTGCGTGCTGAATGTCCATTCGGCCGTTCTGTTTTTTCCGTTTTGACGGTATTTGAACACGGCACGGTAGTCGGTATCGTATTCCAAGGGCTGTAAAGGAAACAGCGCAAATTGGCGTTCGGTCAGGAGGCGGTTTGGGTCATTATCTTTATCTAAAATTTTGACGTCTTTGATTTCTTTTGTGTCCTGATACAGTTTGAACGAACGCATTTTGACCGGAGGCGATTGTTCTGAGAAGGCGATGCTGACCGGATTGCCGGTCATTTCATAATGCGGCATAGGATCGGGACGCTCGCCATGGAAAACCGGCGAAGCGAAGTTGCCTTGCGGATAGGTGATGTAAGGCCGGAATTTGCGGTTGGAAATTTCGTCCGCATAAACAATGGCATGGCCATGACAGGCATCTTGATAAAACGAACGGCTGAGGTCGGAGAGGGGGCGGTTTTTTTGGCAGAGGCTGTTGAATCTGCTGTCGCCCTGATTGATGCTCAACGCGATTTGTTTGCCTTGTGATTCAAACGCCGCACCGGCCTCGTCGATATTTTGATCGAGCAAGGAGAGACGGTGGTAAATTGCCGTCATCAGGTTGTCCAGTTGATGTTGGGCTGGCAGATGGTCGTTGATTTTTTCGTTTGGCGGGTGCTGGCCGGTGCTGACGTTTTCATGCACGCCTTTATAGGCATAACCGGCTTTGCGCGTGCGGTCGGATGGGCGTGGGCCTGTGTAAAAGGGATTGCGTGTATTGTGTTCGTCATGTCCGTCGTCAGGGTTTTGCAGCAGATAGCGGGCATGATTGCGCGCGGCGCGTTCGAGTGTGGCCGAGTGCGCCAGTGCGGGTAGGTTGGCTGAGGCGCGGAGGAAGTTTAAATACGCCAAGGCGTCAAAATCGGCAACGGCGGTACGATTTTGCGGCGGTTGGGCGTAGATGAGCTGGTCTTCGGAATAGCGATGGGTTTCGTAGTATTGGAATATGCCGAGGGCGACGGCGAAACCACCCAGCCAGTAAAGAATATGTTTCATTATATATGCTGCGTTCAGACGGCCTTGAGCTACGGCTCTTTCCCCTTGAGACTCATGCCGCTGAATGATTATTTTGATGGCGGTTTGACTTGGAATGCTTCAGGATGGGATTTGAAATATTCGACAGCGACAAACCCGCCGCCAATAATAATCAACAGGGCAATGGCCATGCCGATCATCGCTAAAATGAATTTGTCCATATTGGTCCGTTTGAATGAAGGCCGTCTGAAACACTTGGAAGCGTTCAGACGGCCTTAAAGTCAGGTTAATTAACGTTCGATTTGCGATACGTCGCGTACTGCGCCTTTGTCGGCAGAAGTCGCCATTGCGCCGTAGGCACGCAGGGCTGCGGAGACGTAACGGTCGCGGTTTTCCGGTTTCCATGCTTTGCTGCCGCGTGCTTCCATTTCGGCGCGGCGTGCGGCAAGCTCTTCATCGGAAATGACAAGGTGGATGCTGCGGTTTGGAATGTCGATTTCGATGGTGTCGCCTTCGTGTACCAAACCAATGGCGCCGCCTTCTGCCGCTTCAGGCGAAGCGTGGCCGATGGACAGGCCGGAAGTACCGCCGGAGAAGCGGCCGTCGGTCAGCAGGGCGCATTCTTTGCCCAAACCTTTGGATTTCAGGTAGGAAGTCGGGTAGAGCATTTCTTGCATGCCCGGGCCGCCTTTAGGGCCTTCGTAGCGGATGATGACGATATCGCCGGCGACGATTTGGTTGCCCAAAATGCCTTCTACTGCGTCTTCTTGGCTTTCAAACACGCGGGCGCGGCCGGTAAATTTGAGGATGCTCTCGTCCACGCCTGCGGTTTTTACCACGCAACCGCGTTCGGCGATATTACCGAACAATACTGCCAAACCGCCGTCTTGCGAGTAGGCATGTTCGACATCGCGGATACAACCTTTTTCGCGGTCGAGGTCGAGGGTTTTCCACATACGGTTTTGTGAGAACGCCTGAGTGGTGCGCACGCCGCCGGGAGCGGCTTTAAAACGCTCGATGGCGTGGGTGTTTTCAGGGTTGGTCACGTCCCATTTTTCAATCGCGTCTTTCAGTGTCGGCGCGTGGATGGTGTATACGTCGGTGTGCAGTTTGCCTGCTTTGTCCAATTCTTTCAGGATGGCGAAAATGCCGCCTGCGCGATGCACGTCTTCCATGTAGTAGTCGTGGTTGTTTGGCGCAGTTTTGCAGATGCAAGGCACAATGCGGCTTAAGCGGTCGATGTCGGCCATTTTGAAATCGACGCCGGCTTCGTTGGCAACGGCCAACAGGTGCAGAATGGTATTGGTAGAGCCGCCCATGGCGATGTCCATGGTCATGGCATTTTCAAACGCTTTTTTAGTGGCAATGCTGCGTGGCAACACGGTTTCGTCGTCTTGCTCGTAGTAGCGTTTGGTGATTTCGACAATCATGCGGCCGGCTTCGAGGAACAATTCTTTGCGGCCTGCGTGGGTAGCCAGATAAGAGCCGTTGCCCGGCAGGGAAAGGCCGAGTGCTTCGGTCAGACAGTTCATGGAGTTGGCGGTAAACATGCCGGAGCAGGAGCCGCAGGTCGGGCAGGCGTTTTGCTCGACTTCTTCGACTTGTTTGTCGCTGATATTGTCGTCAGCCGATTCGATCATGGCGTCGATCAAGTCCAAACGGCGTTCGGGCTGAATATTGGCCACGCCGATAACTTTACCGGCTTCCATCGGGCCGCCGGAAACGAAGATGGTCGGAATATTCAAGCGCATGGCGGCAATCAGCATTCCCGGGGTGATTTTGTCGCAGTTGGAAATGCACACCAGCGCGTCGGCGCAGTGGGCGTTGACCATGTATTCGATGGAGTCGGCAATCAGGTCGCGGCTGGGCAGGGAGTAAAGCATACCGCTGTGGCCCATGGCGATACCGTCGTCAATGGCGATGGTGTTGAATTCTTTGGCAATGCCGCCGGCTTTTTCGATTTCACGGGCAACCAGTTGGCCCATATTGTGCAGGTGCACATGGCCTGGGACGAATTGGGTGAAGGAGTTGGCAATGGCGATAATCGGTTTGCCGAAGTCGGTTTCCATGACGCCGGTCGCACGCCACAATGCGCGCGCGCCCGCCATATTTCGGCCGTGGGTAGAGGTTTTGGAGCGGTATTCAGGCATTTTTGTTCCTTTGTTTTATGCTGAGGCCGTCTGAAATAGGCTGGTAGTTTGGCGGCCCGTTGAGAAATAACTCGGTATTTTATACCAATTACGAGCAATGAAGCACGCTATTTTGTAATAAAACTAAACTGTGTTTGCTTCACCTGAATTTGCTGTCCTATCGTTCAGACGGCCTGATGTTTTCTTAAGATGAAATGCTGTCTTTCTCAGTTGCAAAAGATGTTGGTGTCAAAAAGTGATATGATAGGGAACTTCTCACACTTTTAAGGATAAGACGATGAAAAAAATCATGTTTGCATTGTGTTCGGCTATGTTGGTTTCTACTGCATCTGCCGCTGTTTATAAAGTGGACGAATCCCATACTAACGCCCGTTTTGCCATCGACCATTTCAACACCAGCACCAACGTCGGCGGTATTTATGGTTTGACCGGTAATTTGGAATTTGACCGCGCCAAACGCCAAGGTTCTATCGATATCGTATTGCCTTTGTCCAAACTGCAAACCGGTTCTGACCACTTTACCCAACATTTGAAATCTGCCGATATTTTCAATGCAGACAAATACCCTGAAATCCGTTTTGTATCTACCAAGTTCAATTTCAACGGCAAAAAACTGCTTTCCGTTGACGGCAATCTGACCATGAACGGCAAAACTGCGCCGGTGAAACTCAAAGCCGATAAGTTCAACTGCTACCAAAGCCCGATGGCAAAAGCAGAAGCGTGCGGCGGCGACTTCAGTACCACCATCGACCGTACCAAATGGGGTTTGGATTATTTGGTAAGCGCCGGTATGAGCAAAAAAGTAAACATCAATATCCAAATCGAAGCAGTGAAACAATAATCCTGCTTGATTTCAAAATAAAGGCCGTCTGAACAGGTAAGGCAGAAATCGTTGATTTCGTTTATCCCTGTTCAGACGGCCTTATGATTAAAGACGTTTAGGATTCTTTATTTTTATCGGCTTTGGCTGCCCAATAAGTTGCCAGAAGCGAGCCTGAGATATTGTGCCACACGCTGAACAATGCGCTGGGAACGGCAACAACCGGCGCGGCGGCAAAGTGTGCGGCGGCAAGGGCTGCGCCTAAGCCTGAGTTTTGCATACCGACTTCGATGGCCAGCGTTTTTTGTGCATCATAAGGCAGGCCGGTCCATTTGGCGGCAAAGAAGCCGAGCAGATAGCCGATGCCGTTGTGAAGTACGACAACCGCGAAAATCAGCAGGCCGCTTTCAATAATCTTGCCTTTGCTGGCGCCGACTACCGCGCCGATAATCAGCACGATGGCGGCAACGGAAACCAGCGGCAGCGCGTCGGTCAGTTTTTCAGTTTTGTTGCCCAAGACTTTATGGACAATCAAGCCCAAAACGATGGGGAACAAAACCATTTTGACGATGGACATCAACATACTGCCTGCTTGGATTTCCAGCATTTCACCGGCAAGCATCAGGAAGATGGCAGGGGTCAGCAATGGAGAAATCAGGGTGGAAACCGATGTAACGGCAACTGATAAAGCCACATTGCCGCGCGCCAAATAAGTTATCACATTGGAAGCCGTACCGCCCGGGCAGCAGCCGACCAAAATCACACCGACCGCGATTTCGGCAGGCAGGTTCAACAGTTTGGCCAGCAGATAGGCAGTTGCAGGCATGATGGCGAATTGGGCAATCACGCCGATAATGACGGCTTTGGGGTGTTTGAACAAAATGTCAAAGTCGGAAGGTTTGAGCGTCAAGCCCATGCCGAACATGATGATGCCCAGAAGCCAAGGAATATAAGGGCCGACCCATTTGAAGGTTTCGGGTGCGAAAAAAGCGATGCCGGCAAAGAGCGCAGCCCAGAGGGAAAAGGTCTTTCCGATAAAACCACTGATTTTGTTGAGGGTATTCATGATGATGTTGTGAAGTTGTTTTTAAGGGAAACCAAGGATACACGCCTTAACCTTAATTTGCAAAATGGCTTAAAATAAATAAGGCCGTCTGAAAATAAGGATTGATTTTCAGACGGCCTGTGATTTGTATTTGCTATATAGACGGCATTATTCTTTTGATAAAATATTGCGCAGCCATCGGGCGGCAGGTGCGATTTCCCCGGCAAGCATACCGGTTTCGATTTGGCTGCTGTGTTTGATGACATCGGCCGCCGCTCCGTGCAGCCATACGCCGGCGCAGGCGGCTTGGAATGCCGGAATGCCTTGTGCCAGCAGGCTGCCGATAATGCCGCTCAAGACATCGCCGCTGCCTGCAGTGGCCAAACCGGCATTGCCGCTGGTGTTGGTATAGACTATGCCGTCTGCCGTGGCCACCAATGTATGATGGCCTTTCAATACGACGGTCGCGCCATATTTACGGCTGATTTCGGTTACGGCTTTTTGCCTGTCGGCTTGAACTGATGGGGTATCGGTACCGAGTAGGCGTGCGGCTTCGGCCGGATGGGGTGTCAGGATGATATGTTTGTACGATTTGAGGCGTTCGGCCAATTCGGAAGAACAGGCAAGCAGTGTCAAAGCATCGGCATCGAGCAATAAAGGCTGGTCGTGGTGTGTAGACAGGATTTGGGGCAGCAGCTGCTCTGATAATCCGTCCAAACCAAAGCCGCAGCCGATTACGCGTGCGCTGACATCGTTGTGCTCCATTAGTTGGGTCGCAGTGGCGAGCATAATTTCAGGGCGTTCGGGAATAATGGCAAAGGGCAGCGTGGCTTGGTTGAAGCCCGCCCAAACCTTGCCGCACCCTTGATACATGGCGGCTGTGGCTGCCAAAACCACTGCGCCGCTCATTCCCGTTGCACCGCCGATAATGGCAAGTGTGCCGTATGTGCCTTTGTGTGATTCTTGGGCGCGGGGGCGGAATACGTCGGGAAATGCTAAGGCCGTCTGAAAAGCTTGAAGCGATTCGGGAAGCGTGTAGATGGGCTGCATGGCGTAACCTTCCAAGATAAGAAATTTAATTTTAAATCAGAAAGTAAAAGGTAATGAAGCAAAAAATAAAAGTTTGGGACGCACCTACGCGCCTGTTCCATTGGCTCTTGGTGTTATTGATGGGTTTTATGTGGTACAGCGCAACCCAAGGCGGCGATATGCTGGTATGGCACTTGCGCGGCGGCTTGTTGATGCTGGCGTTGGTGGTTTTCCGCTTGTGCTGGGGGATTTGGGGCAGCGATACGGCAAAATTCAGCCGATTTGTGCGCCCGTTTTCCGAAATCCGCCGCTACACGCAAGGCCAAATGTCTGAAGACGAATTGGTCGGCCACAATCCTTTGGGCGCGCTGATGGTCATCGCTTTATTGGCTGCCTTGGTTTTTCAGACGGCCACAGGTTTATTTGCCGCCGATGAAAATACGTTTACCAATTCCGGCTTTTTGAATCATTTTGTTAGCGAACACGCCGGTACGCTGGCGCGAAAAATCCATGTCAATTTCTTTAATATTTTGGCCGTGTTGGCGGGCGTACATATCGCAGCTGTTTTGCTGTATCGTTTTGTGAAAAAACAGGATTTGATTACGCCTATGATTAATGGCTTTAAAACCATCGATGCCAAGCAGCCTAAATTGGCCGGGATGGGACAACTGTTTGCCGCTTTGTTGGTGGCGATTGCGGTAGTGTGCGCAGTATGGATGTTGCGCGGTTGATGCATTAAGGCTGATATTCAAAAAAAACCGACCCCGATAGCTGCAATGGCTGTTGGGGTCGGTTGCTTTTTAGGGTTTAAAAGATGATGTTCAGACGGCCTTAACGCAGCGCAAGATGCTGTGGCCGCGGCCGATGCTGTCTGAAACTTCCGCTACTTTCAATCCGGCTTTTTCAACGCAACGGATCAAGTCTTCAGAGTGGAAGATTTTGCTGTTGCCGTTGGCCATGGCAGTGAAATACAGGCTGGTCATGGTCAGGCAGTAGGCGGCGGTTTCGTAGCGTTGTCTGTCCCAGAATGGCTCCATGATGTAGAGGCTGGTGTTTTCGCTCATGGATGCAGCGGCGCGTTGAAGAATGCTGGTGGCTTGTTCTTCGGTGAAACAGTCTAGGAATTGGCTCATCCAGATCGCGTCAAAACCGGTTGGGAACGGAATTTCAGGATCAAGCAGGTTGGCCGGATGGGCGTGGATACGGTCCGCGCCGTTTTTGCCTTTGGTCGCTTCACGCATCAAGCCGATTTGTTGCGGCAGATCCATGATGGTTACTTCGACTTCGGCATTGTGGTTGACGCATTGCTCCGCCCAGCGGCCGGTATTGCCGCCTACATCGAGCAGTTTTTTGACCGGTTTGGCAAACACGGTGTTCAGTGCTTCGGAGAAGGAGTTGTCGGAATAATAATGGTCGAATGCAAACCATTTTTCCTGCGCGATGCTTGGCAATGAAGACAAGCCTTCGTAAATGGTCGGCCAGTCGCCGAATACTTTCAGGCCTTCGGGCTTGCCGGTTTGCAGGGTTTTTTCCAGATCAAACATGCCTTGGTAGCAGATTTCCTGCGTGAAATCCATGTTGACGCGGGCCATTTTGTCTTTGAGGACAAACCAACCGGCCTTGCTGATGAAATAGCGGTTGTCGCGAGTCAAAACAGTGCCGATAGACAGCGAAGCTTCCAGCAGGACTTGTGCCGCGTAGTTGCTGATTTTCGTTTTTTCAGCAATTTCGGCTTGAGTGAGGCCGTCTGGATGGTCGTTCAGCAGGTCCAGAATGCCAAATTTCACCATCAGGCGGGAAACTTGGAACACAATCGGTGCAAAAGCGATTTCTTGAGCCAGACGTTGAGCCTCGCCTGCGGACTGGTGTTCGTGGGAGTAGCGTTGTTCTAGGGCGGGGAAGAGTTGCATATTGTTGGTTTTCCACTAAAAAGTTAATAAGTATATTCAGACGGCCTCAAACACAATCCGTCCTGATGCACACGGATGCTTTCCGTTGTTGATTTTAAAGCTCAGTTTGTTTTTGCCTTCATCGTATTTCAGCTCTACCGACACTTCATCGTGAGGACGGATAAACTGCTGATATTTTAGATTTTCGATGCGGATAACGCGCTGTTTGCCCCATGGCTGGGGCGCGATCAGGTTGCGCACCCATTGTAGCTCGACCACGCCGGGAACCAGCGGGAAGGTGGCAAAATGGCCGCCGAAATAAACCAAATCCAAAGGCACGCGGCCGATGAAGGTTTCGGTATTGGTTTCATCGTCAGATGATGTTTTCGACCAAACGGGTGAAGTTTGGGCAACGGTAAAGGCCGTCTGAAAATCCGCCGCGGCGATTTTGGCTTGGGCATTGCGCGGCAGGCTGTCGGTAAAACGCCAGTAGCGCGGCAGGGCGATGGTATCCTGCGTGGCGGCTAGATGGCGTTTGAGTGTATCGGCAACCGCAGCGCGGCCTTTCTCGCGCAAGGCGGCGATACCGTCTGCGTTCAATGCCGCCCATATGGCAATGCGTTGGTGTTGCGGATGACGGCCGCAATGGGCGTCGGCAATCCAAGGATGTTGTAAAAGTTCGTGTTCGATTTGGGTCAGCGACACGCGTTTGTCCTCAAATTTAATAATACGGTCTTGGCGACCGAGTAACAGAAAACCGTCATCTTGCGGCTCGATCAAATCGGCTGTTTGACGGCGTTCGGGCGACCAAGGCGAAGAAGCCCAAAGTGCGCCTTCTTCATTTTGCCCGATTTCCACGCCTTCGAAAGGCTGCCATTCTTGGCGTTCGCAACGTGAAGCAATCACGCCGGTTTCGGTACTGCCGTACACTTCAAACGGGCGGACGGCAGCCTGTTGCAGCAAATCCGCCGTGGCTGCGGGCAACGCGCCGCCGGCTGAGACAATGCCTGTAATTTTATGGCCGATACTTTGCCAGTTGCGGTTTTCTCCCAAGCGGTTGAGTACGGCCGGACTGGCAATCCAAACCACTTTATCATGTGCGGCCGTGCTGGAAAGCAGGTTTTCCGGATACACCGCCTGCTGTCTCTCCATAGTCCAACCCATTGTCAGCGCGAGTGCGAAGCGGAACGTGAAGCCGTAAAGATGTTGCGGAATCACGCTGCCGACCACGGTTTCACCGTGTTGTCCAAATGGCAGCGTATTTGCCAAAGTCAGGGCTTCTGCCTGCATTTGCGCGGCGGTTTTCACAATAATCTGCGCTTCGCCGCTGGAGCCTGATGTTTTCAGCCACGCTTCGGCATGGTCGGGAATCAGATGGTTTTCAGGATAGGTGTGCAGCGCTTCCGATTCTGTGTGAGTCAATACATCAGGCAAGTGCCAAATGTTCAGGCCGTCTGAAGACAGCTTTTTATCTGTTGAATCCGTTAAAAACACTTCTGCCGTTTTGCCCCAATCCAAATTGTCTTGCGCCAAATTGGGTAACAATAAAACCTTTCCGCCAGAATGCCATACTGCCAACACGGCACAGGCAAACAGCGCGGCATCATCGAACCACAACGCGGCCGTTTGCACGCCTGCCTGTTTCAGACGGCCTGACAGATGGAAAACCGCACGGTTGAAATCAGCACGCGTCCAATTCGGATGGGTGGCGATAAGGTCGTGTTGAGGTAGGTCGGGGGATAGGATTCGAGTTAGGTGCATGATGGTTCTAAGGTTTTATAATTTCGATGTATTTGCTTTGGCATCTTCTTTGAGTTGTGCCAAGCATTCATCGTATTGTTTGTTCGTCGTTTGGCGTACCAATTCGTAATCATTTGCCTGCCACTCTTCCAATGAATGGCTTTCACTTCTTTTGAAGCAATGGAGTAAGCGATCAGTTTTGCCACTTTGTCCGTCTACCAAAAGGCTGACTTCATTGTTCAGAAAGAATCGGTCTCGTCTATTGAATTTTTCATAAACCAAATAGAAACGACCCGGTTGGACAAATAGTTTTTTATTGGCACTATTGCCTTTAAATGACCATTTTGCCGCCCAATCGCGAACTTTGGGGGAAAATTGTTCAAAAACGGGATTCGCAAAATTCGGTTTAATGGGCTTCCCGCTTAAATTGTGTTTGCCCAGCAGGTCAGGGCCTTCATATCCAATATGACCGCTACTACCGGCAAGAATGAATAATGCAAAAGTTGCTGTAAATACGGCTGTTTGTGCAGCTCTTGCTTTTACCGTATTGGATTTCCGAATAATCATCAAATTCATGCTGCTGGTTGTAGTATCGTCAGAATAACGATTGTGTATTCGGTCAATGACGGTCAGGTTTCCCGAGCGCGTTTTGATGGTGTGGCTGGCAACTTCCGTATAATTTTTCTTGTATTCGGCTTCTGCCTTTTCTTCTGGGGATAAAGGCGTTTTAGATGTCGAAGAACATGCGGTAAATGTGAAGGAAATCAGGGTAAGTAGGATGATTTTTTTCATTATGGTTATTCGTCTAATTGATAAAATATTTTTAATGGATTAAACCTTCAAAACCAATTTCCGATAAAGCCACTCTCCGGCAAATAAGATTCCCATTAACACATAAGACACGATGCCCGTATAAGCCGCCCACCAGTCGTAATATTGCAAGCCAGCCAAAATGGCGGCGGTTGCGCCGTTGAAAATGAAGAAGGCGCACCAGATTTGCGTAACGCGCCGAGTGTGGCGCACGCCTTCGGGGGAAAGGTCGGGATGTTGCAGTCGGGCGAGACGTTCGATGACGGTTTGTTTGGCAAACAGGCTGCCGCCGAAAACGGCAAGCATCAGCGCGTTGACGGCAACGGGATACCAATACATCGAGTCAGGCCGTCTGAAAACCAGTACCGCCGCAAAAAAAGCAGCAAGGATAATCGCTGTAATGCGTTGGGCTGTGGTTTGCGGCATGGCGGCGCGTATCAGCCATAACACACACATAGCCGCTGCAAGCCAGAAAAATGAGCCGTTTTCCCTGCCGTAATACCATAGGAGCGGATACGCGAGACTGGCAAGGGTCAGTAGGAGTTTTCCTAGTATTTTCATGGTTGTGATTGATTTTCAGACGGCCTTGCGGATTGACAAGGCCGTCTGAAAATATGCTGATTCAAAGCGGAATCAGGAATCTTGTTGTACTTTTAAGACCGCTTGAACCACGTCTTCTACGGTGCGCACGTTGCGGAAGTCTTCGGCTTGCAGTTTGCGGCCGGTTTCGCGTTTGATGTGGTCGATAAGGTCGATGGCGTCGATGCTGTCGATTTCCAAATCTTCGTAGAGGTTGGTTTCGGGTTTGATGCGTTCCGGTTCGATTTCAAACAGGTTAACTAGTGCATCGGTCAGCAGGGCGCGTACTTCTTGTTCGGTCATCTTCTCTCTCCCTTATGCTTGGCGGCTCTTGACGAACTCGGCCAGTGTTTTGACGTTGGCGAAGTTTTCGCGCAGGTTGTCGTTTTCTCCGTCGAGCTGGAAGCCGAAGGTTTTTTGTACGGCCAAACCAAGTTCCAATGCATCAACCGAATCCAGACCCAGGCCGTCGTCGCCGAAAAGCGGATCTTCGCTGCCGATGTCGGCAACGGTAATATCTTCCAGACCTAAGCTGTCGATGATTAATTGTTTGATTTGGTTTTCTAAATTGCTCATGTGGTTTTCCTTGTAAAATAGTCTTGCAGGTATTCGTTTAAACGTCGTGCGGCGATGGGCAGGGGTTTTTCTGCCAGCCATTCTTCAGGCAGGATATCGTCGCCGACGGTAATTTCATAATGAATTTTTTGTGGCGGGATTTTGTACCACGGTTGCCCCTTTTTAAAATTGGGCGGCGTCATCTTGATGCACACGGGCGTGATGACTGATGCGCTGCGCAAACCGAGCGATACGGCGCCACGGTGCATTTTAACCTGTCCGTCCCAACCTGTGCGCGTGCCTTCGGGGAAAATCAGCAGACTTTGCCCGCTTTTGAACACGGCATCTATTTCTTCCAGCATTTCCATGCTTTCGTCGTTGGGGATGTAGCCGGAAGCGATAATCTGGCTTTTCATGCTGGGGTTGTGCAATAGATCTTTTTTAACCAGTACGTTTGGCTCCGAATAATGGCTGATCAGCAAGACGACATCCAAAAGCGAGGGATGGTTGGCAAGAATGAGCTGGCCGGGCCTGCCGAGTTTTTCCAAGCCGTTGAAACAGACGCTCAATACGCCCGACCATTGCAGGTAGCCGACGAAGAAACGCCAAACTTTGCCTATCATGCGTCTTGCTTCAAGTTGGCGTTTGATGTCGCCTTTGGTCGATTTGAGCGTATAGGGTAAAAGTGCGATTTTGAACAATACGCCTGCAACGCCGAAAAGGATAAAGCCGAAGAGTGTGGCAAAAAAGCGACGGAAATAGTCTAAAGTCTTCATGCGTTTTTCTGCCAGTGCCAGTTTCTACCGATATAGTGTTGCGTATGTTGTCGGCCATCTGTAAGCAGGAAGCGTACCCACTCCAAGCTGCTCCAATAAGGCTCGACTGTTGTATCGTTAGGGTTTTCAGACGGCCTTTCGGATGTGGTTTCTAAGCTTAAGGTATAGTCTTCGCCTTTGGTGATGACCAGTGCCAATGCATAGGCAAACGGCGCACGTGTAGCCAAGACGGGATAGTCTTCAGACAAAGGATCATCGGCGACAATCACTAAAACGGATGATGCGCCGTCTTGCAAAAGCGCGAATGCCTCGGTCAGCGCGGTTTCAAAGGAATCGGCGGCAACGGCCAACGCGGTATGTTCGCTCATGTCTTTGCGCAACATCGACCATTGCCCAATCGTTGCGTTGTGGACGGACAGACCGAATGAGGTCGGCGACACAGTATGCGTGTTCAAAAGCTCTTGCCATAATTCAAAGCTGCGGTTGCTTTCGCCGTCGTGCGAAACGTAAACCGGTACGCTTTCGGGATATTGGTCGGCCAGATTCCATGCGGCATCACAAACCAAGCGTGCCGCTTTCCCCAAGCGGCGGCGTTGCATAGGCGGCAAAAAGGAGAGCGCGGGTTTGCACTCTGGCAGGGATGCGGTATCGAGTTTTCCCTGCGCCCAGTCCTGCCATTGCTCCGGCGTACTGATTTTGCTGGAGGAGGCCTGCCATGTGGCGATATTGAAGCTGAAACGGCAAACGTTTTGAGGCATGATGTCTTTCAATGTTTTACATTTTCATACATTGTAATGAAATGGGTTAGTAAAAGCTAGGCTCTGTTATAATGCATATTGTAACGTAATTTATTCCCGGATGACATTTTATGCCTTCAATACCGAGTGCCCCGATTTATGATGTGGCGTCGCTGCTTCCGCACAGCGGACATATGGTGCTTATCGACTGTGTGAAAGAATTTGGCGATGACTATACGGTTTGCCGTGCGCCGGTTGGCGACAAGCATATTTTGCTGCAGGACGGCGTGTTGCCGTCTATGGCTTATATGGAATTGATGGCGCAGGGTATAGGCGCGTTTGCAGGCATTGAGGCTTTAAAGGCCGGAGAGCCTGTACGCTTGGGTTTTTTATTGGGAACGCGCAAGCTGGATTTGTTTGCCGATTCCGTGCCTGTCGGTACTGAGCTGGAAGTCAGGGCGCATGTGTCCATTCAGGATTTGGGCGGCATGGGCGTATTTGATTGCGAGTTGCGCTGGACGGATGCGCCGGAAGATGTGAAGCATCTGTTGCCGCCGGACGGTTTACTGGCAAAAGCTTCTTTAAATGTGTACAGTCCGAAAGACGGTCAAGTCATTTAAACCGTTTACAAGGCCGTCTGAAAAGACAAAGATTCAGACGGCCTGTCGATATAGTGAGAAAACGTATGAGTGAAACTATTTTAATTACAGGGTCTAATCGCGGTATCGGCAAAGCTGTTGCGCTTGGTTTGGCGCAGGACGGCTTTGATATCGTCGTCCATTGCCGCAGCCGCCGCGATGAAGCGGAAGCTGTCGCGGAAGAAATCCGTGCATTGGGTAGAAATGCGCGCGTGTTGCAGTTTGATGTGTCTGACCGCGAAGCCTGCCGTGAAATTCTGACTGCCGACATTGAGGCAAACGGCACATATTACGGCGTGGTGTTGAACGCCGGCCTGACGCGCGACAATGCGTTTCCTGCGTTTACAGACGATGATTGGGACTTGGTGCTGCGTACCAATTTGGACGGTTTTTATAATGTGTTGCACCCTTTGACCATGCCGATGATCCGCCGCCGCAAAGCCGGACGGATTGTGTGCATGGCATCGGTGTCCGGTTTGACGGGCAACCGCGGTCAGGTCAATTACAGCGCGTCCAAAGCGGGCTTGATCGGCGCGGCAAAAGCCTTGGCGGTTGAGTTGGCAAAACGAAAAATTACCGTCAACTGCGTGGCGCCGGGCCTTATCGATACCGATATTATCGATGAGAACGTACCTGTCGAAGAAATCTTAAAAGCCGTCCCTGCCGCGCGCATGGGATTGCCGGAAGAAGTGGCGCATGCGGTGCGCTTTTTGATGGATGAAAAAGCGGCGTACATTACGCGCCAAGTGATTGCTGTGAACGGAGGTTTGTGTTGAATACCAGAAGAGTCGTTGTAACAGGTATCGGCGGTATTACCGCTTTCGGCCGTGATTGGCAAAGTATTCAGACGGCCTTTAAAGCTGAAAAAAATGCCGTCAAATACATGGACTGGAGCGGACGCTTTCCTGAATTGGAAGCGCAACTGGGCGCGCCGATTGAAGGCTACACCCCGCCCGAACATTGGACGCGCAAGCAGCTCAGAAGCATGGGGCGCGTATCTCATTTGTGTGTCGATGCGGCGGAACAAGCTTTGACGGATGCGGGCTTGCTGGGTGACGAAAGCATTACAGACGGCCGTATGGGCGTAGCGTGCGGCTCGTCTGTCGGCAGTACCAAAGACATTGGCGATATGGGCGAACTTTTGATAACAGGCACATCGCGCAATTTCAACGCCAATACTTATGTGCGCATGATGCCGCATACGACCGCCGCCAATATCGGCATCTTTTTCGGATTGAAAGGGCGCATCATCCCGACATCAAGCGCGTGTTCGTCCGGCAGCCAAGGCATAGGCTATGCCTACGAAGCCATCAAATACGGCATGATAGACATGATGCTGGCGGGCGGCGGCGAAGAGTTTTGTCCGTCTGAAGTGTATGTATTCGACTCACTTTATGCCGCCAGCCGTCGTAACGGCGAACCCGAACTGACCCCGCGCCCTTACGACAACGGCCGAGATGGTTTGGTCATCGGCGAAGGCGCAGGCATTTTTGTATTGGAAGAATTGGAACACGCCAAACGGCGCGGTGCGAAAATCTATGCCGAGCTTGTCGGCTATGGTGCCAACAGCGACGGCAGCCACGTTACCCAACCGCAAAAAGAAACCATGCAGAAATGTATGGAGCTTGCGCTGAAAGATGCAGGTATTACGCCTGATAAAGTCGGTTACGTCAGCGGCCACGGTACGGCGACCGAAAAAGGCGATATTGCCGAAACATTGGCGACCGAGGCCGTGTTCGGATTCATCCCCATGAGTTCGCAAAAAAGCTATCTCGGCCATACGCTCGGCGCGTGCGGCGCATTGGAAGCCTGGTTTACCATCGAAATGATGAACAGCGGCTGGTTTGCGCCGACTGTCAATTTGGAAAACATCGATCCGCGTTGTGGCAAGGTGGATTACATTCAAACAGGCGGACGTGAAATTCAAACCGATTATGTGGTCAGCAATAACTTTGCTTTTGGCGGCGTCAATACTTCGCTGGTCTTTAAACGTTGGCAAGAATAATTATTGATTGATGTTATGATTAAAGGCCGTCTGAAACTTATCTTGAGTTTCAGACGGCCTTTATTTTATTTACGGATTGAGCCGCTTTTGGATTTTATTCGTTTGTTTTCTTCTGATTTAAATCCACCAGCCTTGTTCCGGCCAAGAAGTCGTAGAGGAACTGGCGGTCGGGATGGAACAGGGCGAAGCCCCATGGCAGGATGAGCCAGATGAGCGCGGCGCCGAATGCGCCTTTGGGCGGTATATTGAGCAGATGACGCAATCCGGCGTAGGCGAGAAGGGGGATGAAGACAATAAAAATGCTGGCCCAAATAAAGCGCAGGCGCAGTTGTGGTAGGGGCGGTTGGGTATCGTTTTTATCGGCTAAACCGATTTTCCATGTCTGCATGGCGAGGGTTTGGCCTTTTTTGTGCCAGTTGGCACGGAAGTAGAGCCACCATGCGTAGAACAGAATCAGACAGGTTGCCAGCATGGACAGGCGCGTGGAAACGGGATTGAGAAAAATGGCGACAATACCGGCTGCAAGGGCGGCAATGCTGGTCACGGCGCCGGTCAGCAGAAGTTCGTAAACCAGTGCGGCGAGGCGGCGTTTGAGAGGGGCGGTGGGAAGACGGGTCATAATGCGATAGAAACGGAAATGGGTTTGATGGCAATAAAAACAGGCCGTCTGAAACGGAGTGGGATGTTCAGACGGCCTGCTACTGTCGGGATTAGCGATGTGGACGTTTTTGACCGCGTGCCTGTTGGGCAGCCATTTGGTTCATTTCCTGACGGGTCGGACGTTTTTTGAAGATGGCGTGCGCTTCGTCAACGGAACATTTTTGTGACAGGCAAACCAAGGTAATCGCGTCTTTTTGATGTTGACCGCCGCTGTGGTACATGCGGCGCAGGTTGGCTTCGTTGATACGGCCTTTTTCCGGATCGATGTCGAATTTTTTCAGGCGCTCGAGGAATTGGCGTTGCTGACGGCGTGAAGTCCAAACGAAACCGCCTGCGGCAGCGGCCACGATGATGACGGCCAACAGGATGGCCAGTGGCCATGAATCGACGATCAGAACGATGATGAGGCTTAATACGGCAGTGGTCAGCAGGGCCAGGCCGCCGATGCGAAGTTTGGTTTTATTATCCATATGGTTGGTGTTTCCTTGTTTTTTGCTGGAAGAGGCCGTCTGAAATGCGAGGTTCAGACGGCCTGAATTTGAGTTTACGCTATTTTACAGTATTTTCTGTTTTTGGGGCGTATTGCGTGCAAGTTTCTTGACGCGCGGCAACGGTTTTCAAGCGGCCAACGAGGTAACGAGCTGTTTGAACTCGGTCCATGCATCGCCTTCTTCCGCGCCTTTGATGATGCGGTCGATTTTGGCGCAGGTTTTGAGCGCGTCGAGCAGGCGGTTGATGGCAATGCGTTTGGCCGCCATCGGTGCAAGGGTCTGCTTGTCGCCCCATAAACGCAGGCTGTTGCGCAGGCTTTGGATGTTTTGTCCTTGCTTGAGTGCGGCAGTCAGGCGGATTAGGGTACGGATGTCTTCTGCAACCGCCCACAACAGCAAAACCGGCTCTTCGCCTTCTTCTTCCAAACCGTCCAACAAACGGGAAACGCGCAGGGCATCGCCTTTCATCCATGCACCGGACAGTTGGAATACGTCGAAGCGGGCGACGGTGGCAACTGCGGCCTCTGCATCGGCAATATTGATCAAATGGCCTTTGGGATGGAGCAGGGCGAGTTTTTCGATTTCCTGACGGGCGGCCAAAAGATTGCCTTCGACGCGCTCGGCAAACAGGGCGAGTGCTTCAGGTTCGATATCTAAACCCTGCTGTTTCAGACGGCCCTGTATCCATTGCGGCAAAGCATGTGGCGCAACGGCTTTGGCTTCTAAGACGATGCCTTTGCCTGCCAATGCGGAAAACCATTTGGACTGGATTTGCGCTTTTTCAAGCTTGGGCAGTAGGATGAGCGTAACCGTATCTTCGGGCAGGCGTTCGGCAAAGGCTTGCAGGGCATCGCCTCCGTTTTTGCCGGGTTTGCCGTTGGGAATATGGATTTCCAGCAGTTTCAAATCGGCAAACAAACCTGCGCTGCCGGCACTTTGCAACAGCTCGTTCCAGTCAAAATTGTTTTCGGCGGTATAGACTTCGCGGTTGAGATAACCTTGTTTTTTTGCGGCTGCGCGCAGCGTATCCAATGCCTCGATGCGCAACAAATCCTCTTCGCCGTGGATGATGTACAACGGCTTGAGCGGCGTATCGGGGCGCAGGCTCTCAATGGGCGCGGCAGCCATTATTGCGCCTTCAGAAAAGTCAGGCGGCGGACGATTTGATCTGCTGCATCGATGCGCATTTCAGACCAAATGGTTTCTTCCTCTTCTTGTTTGCCCAAAACTTCGCTGTCAGCGTAGTCCATAGTGCGGTGCACCTTAACTTCCATCGGTTCGCCGACCGGCTCGCCGTTGCGGAAGGCTTGGGCTTTGACGGTCATGGCCAGCAGGTATTCGTTGATTGCGGCGGCGCGGGTGATGGTGTAGATGTCGCGGCGTTTTTGAAAGTCGACAACGCGCAGGGTGATTTGTGATTCGGCTTCGCTAACCGGATGGCCGTCGGCACGGCGTAAGGCATTTTCCAGCGCTTTTTGCATGACGGATCCGCCTTCTACATGCCAGTTTTGATAAGGCAGCGGCTGAGAAGTCACGCCTGTGCCTTTCAGGTGGAAACCGCAAGAGGCAAGCAATAGGGCGAGTGCGGGCAATAGGATTTTTTTCATTGGATATTCCTTCGTTGAAACCGGTTACGGTATCGTCGGATTATAACGAATAATGTTTAGGCCGTCTGAAACCGTAAACGGAAAGTATTTCAGACGGCCTTGTTTTTGATGGCGCAAATCTTATTTTTCCAACCAAATCAGGCTGACCATGCGGCCGGTTTGTCCGTCGCGGCGATAGGAGAAGAAAGTATCGCGTTCCAAGACGGTACAATGGGTGCCACCATAAATCATGTTCACGCCTTCGCGGTGCAGAACCATGCGTGCCAAAGCGTAAATGTCGGCAAGGTATTTGCCGCCGCCGATGTCTTCAAACGCATCGACAGCTTCCGGCATGGGGGTGCAAAACGCATCAAATACATCTTGCCCCACCTCAAACGCATCAGGGCCAATGGCAGGGGAGAGATAGGCCATGATTTCCAACGGCTCGACATTCATTGCCGCAATGGTGTTTTGCAAAACGCCGCCGGCCAAACCGCGCCAACCAGCATGGGCCGCTGCAACCACCGTCCCTGCTTTGTCGCAAAACAAGACGGGCAGGCAGTCGGCAGTCATTGAAGCACAGGCGACTGTTCCCGTCGTATCCACCGAGGCATCGGCGTCGGGCGTATTGTCTAACGCTTCGGCGGCGTTCACAACAATGGTGCTGTGGATTTGATTGAGGTAGGCAACGGGCAGGCCGACTTGTTCCTGCACGATTTCACGGTTGCGGAGCACGGCTTGCAGATTGTCGCCGACGTGCGAACCGACATTCAGGCTGCGGTACACGCCTTCGCTGACACCGCCGTTGCGCGTAGTAATAAGCGTTTTAACATTGGCAGGGGCAGGCCAGTCGGCAGTCAAAAAGTTCTTGTCTTGCGGGGCGAGGTTTAGGGTTTCTGTGATGGTTTTCATAAAATCTTTTAATCGCTGAAATATTGGAACGGATTGATTTCAGACGGCCTGAAATAATATTTTAGGCCGTCTGAAAAATGGGTTTAATCCCTTACATAAACGACTTCGACATCGTAGTCGTCTTCATTCCAATCGTCGTCATCGTCCGTGCCGAATTTCTCCTGCCATTCTTCCTCATTACTTAAAGACGAATCCAAGCCTGCTTCGAGGCGCAGGACGGAGAGCAAGTGGTAGATATCGTCGGGAATCGGGGCTTCAAAAGAGACGGTTTCGCCGGTTTTCGGATGGACGAAACTTAAGCGGTAGGCGTGCAAAGCCTGACGCGCGCCCAGACTTTTAACGGCTTCTTTTACCGGTTCGCTGCACGGATGGCGCAGGTTACCGTAAACAGGGTCGGCGGCAAGCGGGTGGTTGGCTTCGCGCATATGGACGCGGATTTGGTGGGTGCGGCCGGTTTCGAGCGAGCATTCGATGTAGCTGTGTGCCAGATAACGTTCCAACACTTTGACGTGGGTAATGGCAGGTTTGCCGCCGAATTTGACGACCGCCATTTTCAGGCGGTTGTGCGGATCGCGGCCGATTTGGGTTTCGATTTTGCCGTCAAAAGGAACGATGCCGTTGGCGATCGCGCGGTAAATGCGTTTGACCGTGCGCTCTTGAAGCTGTTGAACCAGTGAGTTTTGCGCCGGCAGGGTCTTGGCGACCACCATCAGGCCGCTGGTTTCCTTGTCCAAACGGTGTACGATGCCCGCACGCGGCACTTGGCTTAATTCAGGACAGTGCGCCAGCAGGCCGTTGAGCAGGGTGCCGCTCCAGTTGCCTGCGGCAGGGTGGACGACCAATCCGGCCGGTTTGTTGATGACGATGACGGTATCGTCTTCATAAATGATGTCCAAATCCATCGGTTCGGGCGTGAACGCGAGGTTTTCTTCGCTCGGACGTACCGTAACGGCAATCAATTCACCGCCTATCATTTTGTCTTTGGGTTGAGCGGGCTTATCGTTTACAATGACAGCACCCTCTTTAATCCACGAACTCAGGCGGCTGCGCGAGTAGTCGGGCATGAGTTTGGCCAATACGGCATCCAGCCTTCCGCCTGCCATTTCGAGCGGAACGGTCAAATTAACACAACTTTCTGTTTCGGGGGATGACGGAAAGTCTAAATCATCGCTATAATCGGCTTCGTTATCAAAGGAAGTATTCTGCATGAAAAAAATTCTTTTAGTAGTTTCTTTAGGTTTGGCACTGAGTGCCTGCGCAAATAAAGGCACAATCGATAAAGACGCCCAAATTACTCAAGATTGGAGTGTGGAAAAGCTTTATGCCGAAGCGCAAGACGAGTTGAACAGCAACAATTATACGCGAGCTGTCAAGTTATACGAAATTTTAGAATCCCGTTTCCCAAACGGCCGCTATGCACAGCAGTCCCAGTTGGATACGGCGTATGCCTATTATAAAGACGATGAGCCGGAAAAAGCCTTGGCTGCCATCGCGCGCTTCCAACGCCATCATCCGCAACATCCGAATATGGACTATGCGCTGTACTTGAAAGGTTTGGTCCTGTTTAACGAAGACCAGTCTTTCTTGAACAAGCTGGCTTCCCAAGACTGGTCTGACCGCGACCCGAAAGCTAACCGCGATGCTTATCAGGCGTTTGCTGAGCTGGTGCAACGTTATCCAAACAGCAAATACGCTGCCGATGCAACCGAACGCATGGCCAAGCTGGTGGACGCTTTGGGCGGTAACGAAATGTCTGTGGCGCGTTATTACATGAAACGCGGTGCTTATGTTGCAGCGGCCAACCGTGCGCAAAAAATCGTCAGCCGTTACCAAAATACCCGTTATGTCGAAGAAGCTTTGGCGATGATGGAATTGGCGTACAAAAAACTGGACAAGCCGCAACTGGCCGCCGATACGCGCCGCGTTTTGGAAACCAACTTCCCTCAAAGCCCGTTCTTGCAACACGAATGGCGATCTGACGATATGCCTTGGTGGCGTTACTGGCGTTAAGCGTCGGGTTGTTCAGGCATGAATAAGGCCGTCTGAAAATGATGCATCTATGCATTTGGTTTTCAGACGGCCTTTGTTTTTAATGTTTTTTTACGTTTCCTGCAAACAGGGTGCAAAATTTGTTTTAATATGGTAAAGTCTGATTTTAATAACTCGACGGTTTGAAGCCGTCACTCAGGGGCTGTTTAAATTTAAAATCAGTTTTGTTGAAGCTGCATCGGATGTGCCGTCGATGCATTCAGGAAAATTTCAGTCGTCAGGCTGATTTGGTTTTAAATTTAAGCAGCCCTTTGTGTTTACAAAAAACAGAGGTAGATTCTCATGAAGTCTTGGCAGCTTCCTGAACACGTCGCCGACGTATTGCCGACCAATGCGCGACAATTGGAAAGCGCCCGTGAGCGGCTGTTGGCTTTGTTCCGCGTGCATGGTTACGAATTGGTGCAGCCGCCGTTGATGGAATACAGCCATTCCTTATTGACGCATATCGATGCCGGGTTGTCTTTGAAAACCATTTTGGTCGTCGATCAGCTCAGCGGCCGCCAGCTCGGTATCCGCGCGGATATTACGCCGCAGGTGGCGCGCATTGATGCTCACTTGCTTTCCGCCAATCAAGGCATCAACCGTTTGTGCTATGCCGGTTCGGTGCTTCATGCGCGGCCTGACGGATTGCTCAATATGCGCGAGCCTTTGCAGGCCGGTGCGGAAATGTACGGCTTGGAAGGTATTAAAGCGGATATTGAATTGATTGATTTGATGCTGAAAAGCATGAAGATTGCCGATATGGGCGAAGTTTTGCTTTCATTGGGTCATATCGGCGTATTCCGTGCTTTGGCAAATGCCGCTCATTTGGACGAGCAACAATCGGCAACCCTGTTGTCATTGATGCAGGACAAAGATGCCAAGGCTGTCAGCCAGTTGGTCAAAGAGTGGAAACTTGACGGTATGTGGGCAAAAGCGTTTTCACTGTTGCCCCGACTGTACGGCGGTCGCGAAGTGCTGACTTTGGCCCGTGAGAAATTACCGGAATTATCCGCAGTCAGTGCGGCGCTGGATGAATTGCAGGCCGTATGCGATGCGTTCCCCAATCAAAAAGTGCATATCGATTTATCGGAATTGCGCGTTGACAATTACCATACCGGTTTGCTTTACGCAGCCTATGGTTCAAATCTTTATGATGCCGTGGCACGCGGCGGCCGTTATGACGGATTGGGCGGATACTTCGGACGCGCGCGCCCTGCTGCCGGATTCAGTTTTGATTTGCGCAGCTTTATCGGCCGCCTTCCTGCTATCGGACGGGAGTCTGTGGTGGCGGTTGATGTCAAAGACATGCCTGCGGCTCAAGAAGCGGTAGATGCTTTGCGCGAACAAGGACAATGTGTCGTTATCGATTACGGTATCGGCTACAACGGTTCGGAAGAGGTTACAGGCCGTCTGAAACAGGTAGACGGCGTTTGGAAAGTAATCGCTTTGAACGATTGAGTTTTATTTTGAAATTTTGTATCTGAAATAAGGTTAGATAGCTATGGCTAAAAATGTTGTCGTAATCGGTGCCCAATGGGGTGATGAAGGCAAAGGTAAGATTGTTGACTGGCTGGCAGAAGAAACCAGCGGTGTTGTACGTTTCCAAGGCGGCCACAATGCCGGCCATACTTTGGTCGTCGGCGGCAAAAAAACCATTTTGCGCCTGATTCCAAGCGGCATTTTGCATGAGACTTTGGACTGCTTTATCGGCTCAGGCGTCGTGGTTTCTCCTGAGGCATTGTTGGGTGAAATCGACGAATTGAACGCCGCCGGTGTGAAAAACGTTGAAGGCCGTCTGAAAATTGCGCCGACCTGTCCATTGATTCTGCCTTACCACATTGCGCTTGACCAAGCACGCGAAGCTTCCCGCGGTAAAAGCAAGATTGGTACAACCGGCCGCGGCATCGGCCCGGCTTATGAAGATAAAGTTGCCCGTCGTGCGATTCGCGTAGTGGACTTGTTGCACCCTGAAAAACTGGTTGAAAAACTGGAAGCTGTTTTGGCTTATTACAATGTCCAGCTGCAACACCTGCACCATGCCGAGCCGGTAAAACTTGAAGACGTGATGGCGGTGATTGAAAAAGTTGCGCCGCGCATTACGCCGATGATTACCGATGTTTCCCGTGTTTTGAACGAGAAAAACCGCAAAGGCGAAAGCCTGTTGTTTGAAGGCGCACAAGGTACGTTGCTGGACATCGACTACGGTACTTATCCGTTTGTAACTTCGTCCAACTGCTTAGCCGGTGCCGCTTCTGCCGGTGCAGGCGTAGGCCCGCAAATGCTGGATTACGTTTTGGGTATCGTTAAAGCCTATACCACCCGCGTGGGTTCCGGCCCATTCCCGACTGAATTGTTTGACGAAGTAGGCGCAGGTTTGGCTGAGCGCGGTCATGAGTTCGGCTCCGTAACCGGTCGTGCGCGTCGTTGCGGTTGGTTTGACGCGGCTGCTCTAAAACGCTCTATTCAAGTTAACGGCATTTCCGGCATGTGCATTACCAAGCTGGATGTCATGGACGGTGTTGAGAACATCAATATCTGCGTAGGCTATGAATTGCCTGATGGCAGCAAAACCGACATTCTGCCTTGCGGCTCTGACGCGGTGGAAACCTGCAAACCGATTTACGAAACCATGCCGGGTTGGAGCGAGTCGACTTTCGGCGTGAAAGAGTACGATAAGCTGCCTGAAAACGCTAAAGCTTACCTGAAACGTATTGAAGAAGTTTGCGGCGCGCCTGTGGCCATTGTTTCAACCGGTCCTGACCGTGAAGAAACCATCGTTTTGCACCATCCGTTTGCTTAATTGATGAAGTGAATAAAGGCCGTCTGAATTTTTCAGACGGCCTTTATATATGCAATGCAATAAAAATCAGCCCTGAAGAACACCTGTTTTCAGGGATGTTTTCAGGGATGAATTTTGTATTCTACGCCGATTTGAAGTACGAATGTTTGGAAAATGAGATGTAGTGCCAAGTAACAATTATTCTCATTGACGTAAATCAAGAAAAACCAAATCTGTAATTTTATTTCACAAAAACCCCTGTAAATAAATGGGTATTGATGTTATCCTTTCAGAAAATTTACAGTCTATATTTTCAATAAAATTAGGAGCTTGATATGTCAAATGATGTTCAGCAACGTCCTGCCGCTTGGGAAGGTTTTGTCGGTGGTAACTGGGAAACCAACGTAGATGTTCGCGATTTTATTCAAAAAAACTACACGCCATATGAGGGCGATGCTTCATTCTTAGCCCCTGCAACCGAAGCCACAACCAAGCTGTGGGCGGAAGTGATGGAAGGCATCAAGGTTGAAAACCGTACACACGAGCCGTATAAAATCGATGCGCAAATTGTCTCTGGCATTACCAGCCATGCTCCAGGCTATATCGACAAAGATTTGGAAACCATCGTCGGCCTGCAAACTGACGAGCCTTTGAAACGCTCGATCATGCCGTTTGGCGGTTTGAAAATGGTGCAAGACGCGTGCAAAGTATACAACGTTGAGTTGAATCCCGAAGTCAGCGAAATTTTCACCAAATACCGCAAAACTCACAACCAAGGCGTGTTTGATGTTTATACGCCCGACATCCGCCGTTGCCGCAAATCCGGTGTGATCACCGGCCTGCCGGATGCTTATGGCCGCGGCCGTATTATCGGCGACTACCGTCGTGTGGCATTGTACGGTATCGACTTCTTGATGAAAGACAAACTCAACCAGTTCAACTCACTGCAAGCCGATTTGGAAAACGGTGTGGACTTGGAAGAGGTCATCCGCCGTCGCGAAGAAATCAACGAACAATACAAAGCCTTGGGTCAAATGAAAGAAATGGCGGCTTCTTACGGCTACGACATTTCCGGTCCTGCAAAAAATGCACAAGAAGCCATCCAATGGACTTACTTCGCCTACCTTGCCGCCGTTAAATCTCAAAACGGCGCAGCGATGTCCTTCGGTCGCGTGTCTTCGTTCTTGGATATTTACATCGAACGCGACCTGAAAAACGGCGTAATTACCGAAACCCAAGCGCAAGAATTTATCGACCACTTGGTGATGAAACTGCGTATGGTCCGTTTCCTGCGTACGCCCGAATACGACCAACTCTTCTCCGGCGACCCGATTTGGGCAACCGAATCCATCGGCGGTATGGGCTTGGACGGCCGTACCTTGGTAACCCGCACCAACTTCCGCGTGCTGCATACCCTGTACAACATGGGTCCGTCTCCTGAGCCAAACATCACTGTATTGTGGTCAGAACAACTGCCGCAAGGCTTTAAAGAATTCTGCGCCAAAGTATCCATCGATACTTCGTCCATCCAATATGAAAACGACGATTTGATGCGTCCTGACTTTAACAGCGACGACTACGCCATTGCCTGCTGCGTCAGCCCGATGGTGGTCGGCAAACAAATGCAGTTCTTCGGCGCACGCGCCAACTTGGCAAAAACCCTGCTGTACGCAATCAACGGCGGCGTGGACGAGAAATCTAAAGAGCAGGTTGGCCCGAAAACCGAGCCGATTATGGACGAAGTTTTGGACTACGACACTGTCTTTGAGCGCATGGACAAATTCATGGATTGGTTGGCAACCCAATACGTTACCGCGCTGAACATTATTCACTACATGCACGACAAATACAGCTACGAAGCCGCGTTGATGGCGTTGCACGACCGTGACGTGAAACGTACGATGGCATGCGGTATCGCCGGTTTGTCTGTAGCCGCCGACTCATTGTCCGCCATCAAATACGCCAAAGTGAAACCGATTCGTGATGAAAACGGTATTGCCGTTGACTTCGAAATCGAAGGCGAATATCCGCAATTCGGTAACAACGACGACCGCGTTGACGATATCGCCTGCGACTTGGTGGAACGGTTTATGAAAAAAGTGGCCACCCACAAAACTTACCGCAACGCCACTCCAACTCAGTCTGTGTTGACCATTACTTCCAACGTTGTTTACGGTAAGAAAACCGGTAATACTCCGGACGGCCGCCGCGCAGGCGCTCCGTTTGGTCCGGGTGCAAACCCAATGCACGGTCGTGACGTCAATGGTGCAGTCGCTTCATTGACTTCCGTAGCCAAACTGCCATTTGAGTTTGCCAAAGACGGTATTTCCTATACCTTCTCCATTATTCCTGGCGCATTGGGTAAAGACGAGCATTCTCGCGAACGCAACCTTGCCGGTCTGATGGACGGTTATTTCCACCATGAAGACGGTATTTTGGAAGGCGGTCAACACTTGAACGTCAACGTATTGAATCGCGAGACTTTGGAAGATGCGATGCATCATCCGGAGAAATATCCGCAGTTGACCATTCGTGTGTCTGGTTATGCGGTTCGTTTCAACTCGTTGACCCGCGAACAACAGCTTGACGTGATTACCCGTACGTTCACAGAAACCATGTAATCCGGGTGGAGAAACAAACCAGAAGCTAAATTTGCATTTGGTTTGTTTTGAAACAAAGCTCCGAGGCCGTCTGAAATGTTCAGACGGCCTTTATTATCGTACAATCCATGTAAGCAAAAACATTTTTGAGCCGAACACTATGTCCACGACTTTTGCCATTACCCCCGAGCCGGAACTGAAAGACCTTGGCCACCGTCACTATAACGGCAAAGGCATTGTTCATTCGATTGAATCTTGCGGCGCTGTCGATGGTCCGGGTTTACGCTATGTCCTCTTTCTGCAAGGTTGCCTGATGCGTTGCCTTTATTGCCATAATCGCGATACTTGGGATTTGCATACCGAGCAGGCGCAGGAATTGGACGTGGCAACCGTGATGAAGCAGGTTATGACTTATCGTCATTATTTGCGTGCGACAGGCGGAGGCGTAACGGCAACCGGCGGCGAGCCGTTATTGCAATATGAGTTTGTACGCGACTGGTTTACGGCCTGTCGGGAACACGATATTCATACCTGTCTCGACAGCAATGGCTATGCTTTGCACTATGATTCGATTTTGGATGATTTGCTTGATCATACCAATTTGGTCATGCTCGACTTGAAACAAATCGATCCTGAAATTCATAAAGTGCTCGTCGGTATTCCCAATACCAAAACGTTGAAATTCGCACGCTATCTTGCCGAACGCAATCAGCCGACGCGGGTGCGTTATGTGGTTGTTCCCGGTTATACCGATGATGAGCGGTCAGCGCATTTATTGGGCGAGTTTATCGGTGATATGGATAATGTCGAAATGGTCGAGCTTTTACCGTATCACGAATTGGGCGCACACAAATGGGCTTTGTGTGGCGACGAATACAAATTAAAAGGCGTACATCCGCCGCCTAAAGAAACTATTTTGAAAATCAAAGAAATATTAGAGAGCTACGGAAAAAATATTATTTATTAAAACAGAAAAAGGCCGTCTGAAACGAGATAATCAGTTTCAGACGGCCTTTTTATCATTGAAAAAACTTAATCGTTCAATGCGACCAAAACCTTGGCAACAACTTCTGATACTGCAATGGCTTGAGCCTGATTGTCACGGCGCTCGGCATATTCGACATTGCCTTCTTTTAAGGCACGATCGCCGATGACGATGCGGTGAGGAATACCCAGCAGCTCGGAGTCATTCAGCAATACGCCTGCACGTTCGTCGCGGTCATCCAGCAATACATCCGCGCCTGCGGCCAGAAGCTCGGCATAGATTTTGTCGGCGGCTTCGCGTACAGCTTCTGATTTTTTGTAGTTCATCGGCACGATCACAACTTCAAACGGCGCCATCGCTTTGGTCCAAACAATGCCTTTTTCATCGTTGTTTTGTTCGATGGCGGCGGCCACAACGCGGGTAATACCGATACCGTAGCAGCCCATTTCCATGATTTGGGATTTGCCGTTATTGTCCAAGAAGCTGACATTCATGGCTTGAGTATATTTGTCGCGTAATTGGAAAACGTGGCCGACTTCAATACCGCGCGCCAGTTTCAGACGGCCTTGTTCGTCGGGGCTGATGTCGCCTTCGATGACATTGCGCAAATCGACAAATTCAGGCTCGGCAGCATTGCGGCCGAAGTTGAAGCCGGTATAGTGGTAGTCGTCTTCGTTCGCGCCGATAACCCAGTCTGCGCCTTTTTCGGTGGCGAAATCGGCATAGACTTTACCTTCGAAGTCGACAGGGCCGAGAGAGCCGCCGTTTGCGCCGAACTGTTCAACAATCGCGGCAGGGCTGGCCATGGTCAGTGGCGATTTCACGCCGGCCAGTTTTTCCGCCTTAATATCGTTAAATTCATGGTCGCCGCGTAACAGCAGCAGGACGAGTTCGCCTTCGTTTTCGCCTTCAACCACGATTGATTTGAGGGTTTGTTCAACCGGAATATTGAGGAATTCAACCAAAGACTCAATGGTTTTGACGTTTGGTGTATGTACTTTGGTCAACTCAGCTTGAGCAGCGGCGCGTTCGCCTTTAAGCGGCAAAGTCGGTGCCAGCTCGATATTGGCGGCGTAATCGGAAGTATCGCTATATGCAATAACGTCTTCGCCGCTTTCAGCCAATACTTGGAATTCGTGAGAGCCGGTACCGCCGATGCTGCCGGTATCCGCAGCAACAGGACGAAATTCCAAACCCAAACGGGTGAAGATACGGCAGTAAGCGTCGTACATATCTTGATAGGTCGTCTGAAGCGAGGCATAGTCGGCATGGAAGGAATAAGCGTCTTTCATGACGAACTCGCGCGCACGCATCACACCGAAGCGCGGACGCACTTCATCGCGGAATTTGGTTTGGATGTGGTAAAAGTTTTTCGGCAGTTGTTTGTAGCTGTTGACTTCTTTGCGCACGATGTCGGCAATGACTTCTTCGCAAGTCGGACCCATACAGAAATCGCGATCGTGGCGGTCTTTCAGGCGCAGCAGTTCTTTACCGTAAAACTCCCAGCGGCCGGATTCTTGCCACAGCTCGGCAGGTTGTACCACCGGCATCAGCAGCTCCACGCTACCCGCGCGGGCCATTTCTTCGCGCACGATATTTTCAACTTTGCGCAATACGCGCAGACCCATCGGCATCCAAGTATAAAGACCGGATGCGTTGGCTTTGATCAAGCCGGCACGGATCATCAGCTTGTGGCTGGCAAGTGCGGCTTCGGCAGGGGCTTCTTTAAGGGTAGAAATGAAGAACTGGGAGGCTTTCATGGCGTATTTTTCTTTCTTAAAAATAAGTGCGTATTGTAACGCAAAATGTATGGCCGCGTGTCTTTTGAATGGTATCTGATGAAATCGGCCGTTGTTTTACGCAGCTTTTGATTCGGGGTGATTTTTAGGGATGTCAACCCTAATTTATGCACAAAGCCGCATAACCTTGTTTTACCTATAAATTTTCACTGTATGATTATAGTAAAATCTTATAAATATAACTATTTGATTTTATTATGTTTTATTTGATTAAATTTTAGTCAATTTAAGACTTGGTTTGTTCCTAAAGAAAATTTTACGATTACCCAAAGCTTATCAACAGATTTATCCACAGAGATTGTGTATAGATTTTAAATGCTGTCGGCGTAATGATTTCGCATGATTGGCAAGCCTTGTTTAAAGCAGATTGGGTTGACTTAAAAGGATGGGGCAACAACACGATGGGCAGGTTTTGCGCTAACATTCTGCTTATTGTTGTTTCCCTACAAGGAATAAAATGAAAAATTCAGAATTGCATTTGCTGGAACGCAGAAAGATGTTTAACGGGCATCAGGAACGGTACCGCCATTTTTCTCAAACCTGCCGGACGGATATGGTATTTGATGCCTATCTGCCGCCACAAGTCTTAAAAGGCTATCCTGCGCCTGTTTTATATTTTCTTTCCGGCTTAAATAGTGATGGTTCTGAATTGGTTCGGCAAAGCGGAATCCAACGTTTTGCGGCGCAATGGAATATTATTGTGGTTTTTCCGGATACCTCGCCACGCGGTCAGCACGTTGCCGACAGTGAGGAACATTATCTTGGACAGGGTGCCGGATTTTATGTCAATGCAACTGAAGCACCTTGGGCGCAGCATTATCAAATGGAAAGCTATATCAGCCAAGAATTGCCTGATTTGATCGAGCATCATTTCCCGGTAATGAAAGAGCGCAGCATTGCAGGTTTCAGCATGGGCGGGCATGGCGCGCTGCAGTTGGCTTTGAACTATCCCGGCCGATATGCTGCGGTTTCCGCTTTTGCACCTTTATGTCATCCTATCGATACGGAAGGCGGCAGGCAGGCGTTTTCAGCTTATTTGGGTCAAAACGTAGAAACATGGAAACGCTATGACAGTACAGAGCTGCTTCAGGCGGCCTCGCATAAATTGCCTGTTTTGATTGATGTCGGCAGTGAAGATGCTTTGTATCCTGAAGTCCTACAACCGGAAGGGTTTGTCCGCTCAGCACGCGAAAAAGGTTTCAATATCCAATATAAAGTACGCCCGGGCTATGGGCATGACTATTTCTTTATTGCCAGCTTTATCGATTCGCATATCGAGTTTCACGCTCAGGCATTAGGGCTTTAAGCAGTATTGAATAAAAGGCCGTCTGAAATCCGATTAATGGTTGGATTTCAGACGGCCTTTTATTTGGTCTTTTTTGACCTTTTATTTCAAACAGACTTATTCTTCAGGACGTTCGCCGTCGGTATCGTCTAATTTGCCTTCGGTAATATCGACATTGATACCGACTGCCGCACGGATTTTGGCATCGATTTCGTTGGCAACATCAGGATTTTCTTTCAGCCAAACGCGGACGTTGTCTTTGCCTTGACCGATTTTTGCGCCGTTGTAGCTGTACCATGCACCGGATTTCTCAACGATGTCATGTTTGACGCCCAAGTCGATCAATTCGCCTTCCCAGCTGATGCCTTCGCCGTAAAGAATATCAAATTCGGCTTGACGGAACGGAGGCGCAACTTTGTTTTTGATGACTTTGACTTTGGTTTCGTTACCAATGACGTCATCGCCTTTTTTAATCTGACCGGTACGGCGGATGTCGAGGCGGACAGAAGCGTAGAATTTGAGCGCGTTACCGCCGGTTGTGGTTTCAGGGCTGCCGAACATCACGCCGATTTTCATACGGATTTGGTTAATGAAAACAACCAATGTATTGGTGCGTTTGATGTGGCCGGTCAGTTTGCGCAAGGCTTGGCTCATCAGGCGGGCTTGCAGGCCGACGTGGCTGTCGCCCATTTCGCCTTCGATCTCGGCTTTAGGCACAAGTGCGGCTACGGAGTCGACAACGACCATATCGATACCGCCTGAGCGTACTAATGTATCGCAGATTTCCAATGCCTGTTCGCCGGTATCCGGTTGGGAGAGATAGAGTTCTTCGACTTTTACGCCGAGTTTGCGGGCGTAAATCGGGTCAAAAGCATGCTCGGCATCGATGAATGCGCAGATGCCGCCATTTTTTTGACATTGGGCAATGGCTTCGAGACAGAGTGTGGTTTTACCGGAGGATTCCGGGCCGAAAATTTCAACCACGCGTCCACGGGGCAGGCCGCCGACGCCGAGCGCCAAGTCCACGCCGAGGGAGCCGGTGGAAATAACATCAAGGTTTTCTTCCTGTTGGCTGCCGTCCATTTTCATGATGGAACCTTTGCCGAAGTTTTTTTCGATTTGGGCAAGGGCTGCGGCTAAGGCTTTGCTTTTTTCGTCTGACATGTTTTCTCTCCGAAAGGAAATATGAATTGCTAAGAATTTATTTAGCTATTATCGCACAAATTAAGAAAAAGTATAGTTTTATTTTTGTTTTTCAGACGGCCTGTGTTTTTTGTATGCAACAGGCCGTCTGAAATGTTGAATAATCAATCAGTTGGTCAATGATGCAAAAACTTGGAAATAGTCGGGGAAAGTTTTATGCGTACATTTCGGGTCGTTGATGATGACGGGGACGCCCAAAAGCGAAACCAGCGAGAAACACATGGCCATGCGGTGGTCATCATAAGTGTCGATGACGGCATCGGGGGTAAGCGTTTTGGGCGGCGTAATATGGATGGCTTCGGATTCTTCAACGACTTCTGCGCCCAGTTTGCGCAGTTCGGTTGCCATGGCGGCGATACGGTCGGTTTCTTTGACGCGCCATGAGCCGATATTGCGCAGGGTGCAGGGCTGTTTGGTGGCCAATGCAACAATGGCCAAGGTCATGGCCGCATCAGGAATATGGTTGGCATCTAAATCAAAAGCCTGAATCTTGCGTTCGGCAGGACGGGAAATTTCAACAAAATTTTCGCCCCAAATGACATCTGCTCCGATTTTCTCTAATTCGCGGGCGAAGGCAACGTCGCCTTGAATGCTGTGTGCGCCGATGCCAGTTACGCGGATGGGTGTACCGGCAATCAGGCCTGCACCCAAGAAATAAGACGCGCTGGAGGCATCGCCTTCTACATATAAATGTTCGGGCGCATGATATTTGGCACCGGCCGGGATTTTAAATACACGGTAGTCTTCATTGATGATGTCCACACCAAACTGTGCCATCAGTTTGAGTGTGATGTCGATATAAGGCTTGGAAATCAACTCGCCTACCATGTGGATTTCAAAGGCTTGTCCGGTCAAGGGCAAAGCCATCAGCAGGGCGGTCAGGAATTGGCTGGAAACATTGCCTTTAATCGGAATAACGCGCTCGCCGTTGTCTTGGCGTTTGCCGATCCGAAGCGGAGGGTAGTTTTCATTGCCCAGATATTGTACGTCCGCGCCGGCAATGCGCAGCGCGTCCACCAAATCGCCGATGGGGCGTTCGTGCATACGCGGTACACCATGCAGATGATAGTCGCCACCCAAAACGGCAAGCGCGGCAGTCAAGGGGCGGAATGCCGTACCGGCATTGCCTAAAAACAAATCGGCGGATTGATTGGGAAAATGGCCGCCGGTGCCATGAACTTTCAGACGGCCTTCAGGTAAAGATTCAATTTGCACGCCGAGTCTGTCGAGTGCTTCAAGCATTCGGTCGGTATCGTCGGATTTGAGCAAAGAATGGATTTCGTAAACGTTGTCGGAGAGTGCCGCCAAGAGCAGCGTGCGGTTGCTGATGCTTTTGGATCCGGGCAGGGCAACGGTGGAGGGCTTGAGTGTGGAAGCGGGCAGGCGGATGGATTCGGTCATGGCTAGACTAAGCTCGTTTGAGTTGTAAATTAGACCGATATTATACGCAGGCAAAGGCCGTCTGAAAAATGGAAGTGGCGTTGCAGGCAAGAAAAGCCGGACTCTTTTTGAAAGTCCGGCTTTGGGATGCTCGATATTTTAATGGTTAACCTAAAATATGCATTAACTGGTCAATGTTGAACGTACCTTCGTCAAAGCGGAATTCGCTGACTGAGGGGATTTTTTGACCTTGGGCGTCGGTATGGATGTCGGCATATTGGTGGTCGATGGTGATGAGGTCGTTGTGATTGTTTTCGCCACGAATGGTGATGTTCCAAGTCGTGCCGTCCTTTTCGTTGACGGTTTCGAGCGACAGATCCGAGAGGAAAATGCCAGCGCCGAATTGGATGGCGTTTGTGCCGTGATGGTCGAAAATGGTGTCATGGCCTTCGCCGCGATTGAATACATAGGTATCGTTACCGGCTTCGCCGTGCAATATATCGTCCCCTAAGCCGCCAAACAGTGTGTCGTTGCCAGCGCCTCCGTGAAGGATATCGTTACCTGCTTCGCCCAACATAGTATCGTTACCGGCGCCGCCATACAGCGTGTCATTGTCTAAACCGCCGTTCAGATGGTCATTGCCACCGCCTCCGTAGAGAATATCGCTGCCGGCATCGCCGTTGATGACGTCGTCGCCGGTGCCGCCGGACAATTTGTCATTGCCGCTGCCGCCGTGAATCTCATCATTGCCCCGGTTACCGTAGATGATGTCTTCGCTTTCAGTACCTTTGATATGGTCGTCGGCGTGGGTGCCGTTGAATGTGGTTTTGCCGTCGGCAAAGGTTTGGCTGACGCTTGCCTGTCCTAAATTGCTGACATAAAGCATATCCCAGACATCCAGGCTCGGTACGGTGACTTCCAGTGCCACCGGTTTGCCGTTTTCATAGATGACGGAAGATTCCAATGTGTGCATGGATATATCGTCTGAGTCGGGGGAAGCCAGTTGTACGATGGCTTGCTCGGCCTGTTCTGCGCTGATTTCCATATCAAACGGGATTCTGACTTTAGGGTTGTCGAGTTTCAGCGTGTGGTGGTTGGAGCTGTTCCAATTGGTGTCTTTGTCGAGGCCTGCGAGATTGATTAATTGGACAACTCGGCCGCCGTCTGCGGTGGCTTTGGTCCATGTATAAACTTTGCCTCCTTCGCCTGAGGTGGAAGTCATGTCGTAGCCGTCGGATGCTACGATGGAGGCATGACTGTCTTTGAGTTCAACCAAGCCTTCGCCGCGAAGCAGCTCCTCATAGGCGGTAATGAATTGTTGATAGTTGAATTCTGATTTGGCCAGGGTTTCGTTGGTTTTGAGCGTTTGAGCGGGATAGTATGGATCTTGCAAAATACCAAAACCATGTGCGTTTTTATCCGGGTGGTTGTTTAATGCGGCAACAGTCATGTGGTAGCCGCCACTCGCTGCGATAACGGCATCGACCAGCAATTCGTTGTCCGGATTGAGTTCGGAAGAATGATCTTCCGGGTGGGTACCTTTTTGAGTATAGGCGGCAATAATCGGGGAAACGTGATTGTAATCGTACAGACGGCCTACCAAGCGTTTAAGCTCGGCATAGTTGTGGTTTTCATAATGGGTATTTCCGGCTGTATCTTTAAAATTGCGCGGCCAGATTTCTGAGTAAGGAACATCCATGCCTATGGTGGATAAGACATCGGCCCTGCCTGTGCTGATGTCGTTGATCATATAAGTTTGACCGTAATCGTGTAGCTTTTCCGCAGCTGCGGCTGACAAATCGTCATAACCGTCAGACATTCTGAAGTTTTCAGTCTTTTGGCCGTTTTGTATTTTGTAAACGAGGTTATCACCCATGGTATCGGCCTGCCAGCCGTCGAAGCCGCCTGTTTTCAGGGCTTTGATCATGGTGTTGACGATATAGTTTTGCCAGCTTTTGTCGGCAGGATCGACGAATTGTTGTACGGATGTTTTGGTTTCTGCACCGGCTTTGCCGAAGTTGGAATGCTCTTGGGCATTGTAGAGTTTGACATTATTTAAAATTTCTTTGATGGCCGGGTTATCGAGTTCGTCATTGGAGGCGGCGTTAAGCATATTGTAGAGCATGGCACTGCCGCCTTTTTCGTGAATTTTGTTTACGAGGTTTTTAATCAGCAGGGTATCGATTTGGGGAGGGTTGGGTTGGCCGTTGTTGACAGCCCAAGTCGCCCATTCTTGTTTGAAGCTGTTGACGTTTGGAAATGGATTGGAGGTTGTGTCGTACACATCATAGAAGAAATAATTGTTGATGTGCATTTGTGCCAGTTGCTCGATATTGTTTTGATAGCCTGCGAGCTGGTCATTGGTCATGGAGTTGTTTCGTTCTGCCGAATTATCGTTAGATCCCGCCACTACGCCATAGCGGGGAAAAATGGTCCAGTCGTCTTCGACAGACAATCCCAGTGTTTTGCTGGTGTGGTTGCCGGTGTTGTCAACGGTCTCTACTTTGACGACGTAGCCTGAATTGGGTGAAAAAATATCGGAAGAGAGTTTGACGGAGGTTGCGTCCAGATGATCCAATTTTTGGATTTCCGTCCCTAAATGGCTGACGGTAACAGAGGTGATTTTGTCTGTCTTATTGGAGATGTTCAGAATAACATCATCGCCGTTGGTATAGGCTGCCTTGTTAAAGAGAATAGTCGGTAAAGGGGCTGTTTTTGCTTCAGTTGTCATGCTGTATATTCGCTTCTAAATATTATATTTTGAAATTACCTTAACAAATTAATATCACTTAAGTTGTTGATATGGATAATTGTTAAGACTTTTTAGTAGACAGAGCGGAAAATAAGTTCCCCGTTTGATAGCAAATATCTAAAATAATTCGGCTTATGATTGAAATTCAAAAAAGGCCGTCTGAATGCTTTATTATTCGAAAGACGGTTTTTGCAGGCATATAACCAAACACCATAAGAAAATCAGAAACCATTCTTTCCTATTTTTTTAGACGGCCTTTAATATCGGCGGATAATCATTGATAAAGCAAGAACACGACCATGAGACATTATCCTTTGTTTGCCGATTTGAGAGACCGCCCAGTTTTACTGGCAGGTGCGGGTAAGGTTGCCGAACGCAAGGCGGAAAGCCTGTTGTCTGCCGGAGCGCGCGTACGCGTTGTTGCGGAAACTCTGAATCCGCAGTTTCAGCAGTGGGTGACTGAAGGGAAAATAGTTTGGCTGGGCGGCTTGTTTGAAGAAGCCATGTTGGACGAGGTGTATTTCGTTATTGCGGCGACGGATAATGGCATGTTTAACCGCCGTGTTTTTGAAGTGGCGGAACGACGGGCGAAATTGTGCAATACGGTGGATACGGCGGATTTGTGTTCGTTTATTGTGCCTGCCGTGGTGGATAGGGGGTCGTTGAAGATAGCCATATCCAGCGCTGGGACTGCGCCTGTATTGGCACGGAAATGGCGGCAGATTATTGAAACATTGATTCCGTTGCATACGGGCACGATGGCGCGTATTGCAGGTAAATGGCGCGAAAAGGTTAAACAGACGATTCATCATGTCGAACGACGCCGTTATTTTTGGGAAAAGTTGTTCGACAGCCGTTTCAGTATTTTTGCGGCTCAAAACAATATCGAGGCGGCAGAACGCGAATTGATAACGCAGTTGAATCGGGAAACGCCGTTTGGAGGCGAAGTGGTTTTGGTGGGTGCAGGGCCGGGCGATCCGGGCTTGCTGACCATACATGCTTTGCAGGCGATACAGGCTGCGGATACGGTGTTTTACGATGCTTTGGTGTCGGATGAGATTTTGGCGATGGTGCGCAAAGATGCGGTGAAAATCAGCGTGGGTAAACGTGCCGGTGCGCACCATGTTCAGCAGGAAGAAACCAACCGTCTATTGGTTGAACACGCTCAAAAAGGCGAGCGTGTGGTAAGGTTGAAAGGCGGCGATCCTTTTGTGTTCGGTCGCGGCGGGGAGGAAGTGCAAACCCTGCATCAGGCCGGGATTGCCTACCGCATTGTGCCGGGTATTACTGCCGCGCTTGGAGCTACTGCTTATGCCGGTATTCCGTTAACCCATCGCGATTGTGCCCAAAGTGCTTTATTTGTAACTGGCCACAGCAAACATGAAGGCAGTCAGCCCGATTGGCAGACTTTGGCGTTAAGCCGTCAAACGCTGGTGATTTATATGGGTACACTTAAAGCGGCTGAAATTGCGGGAAAACTAATGGCTTATGGCAGGCAGCCTTCTACGCCCGTTGCCGTGATTTCTAATGGCACTTTACCCAATCAAACCGTGCGGACAGGCCGTCTGAAAGATTTGGGCTTGTTGGCTGCCGAAGCAGAGCGTCCGGCTTTAATGGTGATTGGCGAAGTGGTTGCCCTGCGCGATGAGATGAAATGGTTTGGAGAATTTGTCGAATGCTATGAAGAAGCGGCGTAAAGAGGATTGATCAAATAAGGCCGTCTGAATATTGGTTTTCAGACGGCCTTGCCTTATTTAAAAGCTTGGCAATATTGCTGATAACGTTCTGCCAGTCCATATAGGATGATTGCTGTCAGCCCCCAGATGTCGTAGTGCCGAAAAGGTAGGACGGGGAGGGCGAGGGTTTGATTGTTGTGATGAAGTTGGCGGAATGTGTAGTTTTGCAGGTTTAAGGCGAAGTCCAAAGGCAGATAAAAAATTTCTGCTACTTCGTCGGGATTTGCTTTTGGGTTGATGGGCTGGGTGCAAATTGCCGGAACAGGCGTAACACGGTAGCCGGAAGGCGTGTCATAAAAGGGTAGCGGCGCAAAAGTCTGCCATGCGGCAATCGGAATGGCGGTTTCTTCATAAGCTTCTCTTAACGCCGTTGCCGTTAGGCTGTCGTCTTGGGCATCTTTGCGGCCGCCGGCAAAGGCGATTTGCCCGGTGTGCTGCCTTAAGGTTTCGGCCCTTTTGGTCAGTAAGATTTGCCACGTTCCTTCATGCAAGACAATGCCGACCAAAACGGCTGCTTCTTTGACCGTGTGGGCGGTAACTAATTGATTACGCTCTGCTTGCATACGGCTGCTGAAGCGTGAAGCTTGAGTGAGGAAATGGATAAGGTGGTCGGTATTCATCTTTGATGCTGATGGTTTTATGCAGATGAGGATTACACAAGGTTTACGGTTGCTGTGTCAACAAAATAGGGTGCGTGTGTTACAGTTATGTCTGAATGATAAATAAAGCTTTGCGTCTGTTCTGCAAGTGCTTAGGCCGTCTGAAAATGTCGGCAGGTTCTCAAAAAGGATAGTTATGTTGTTTTCCCCATCCCGTATTCGAGTAGCAGCTGCGGCTGTCATGATGTTGTTTGCTACACAAACTTTTGCCGCGCCCGGCGATTCAAAGGCTGTTTTTGAATCGGCTAAGATTATCAAAAAGAAAAGCCGCGCCGACCGTTTTTCTCCTGAAGAGCGCGAACAGGAACGGATACGTCTGTTGGGTATACAAAACCGCACCTCGCAGGTTTTTACTTTGTTAAATTCAGAACTGGCCTTGCAAAAGGGCGATGCGGCTTCTGCGCTGTTTACTTATATTTTGACTTTGCATCGCACCAAATCTCCCGAAGTGGCCGAACGCGCTCTGGAGATGGCGGTTTCTTTAAACGCATTTGAACAGGCTGAAGCCATTTATCAAAAATGGCGCGAAATCGAGCCGGAGCCTGGTGAAACACAAAAGCGCATGACTTGGTTGCGCAATTTGCTGCTGGGCAAAGCCGATAAGAATTTGAGCGGATTGGACAAGGTGATTGCCGGCGGTAGTGAAGACGAGCAAAAGCGCGTGTTCCTGCTTTTGGCACAAACCGCAGCCCAACAGCCGAATCTGACCAGCGATGCGGTCAAACAGGTGCATAAAACGGCCTTGAATTATCAAGACTTCCCTGAAGCAGCGATTGCGGATGCAATTTTTAGTGCAAAAGACGGTCAAAAGAAACATGCTATTGCCGCATTGCAGCGATTGGCCAAGTTGGACAATGAAATTTTGCCGCCGACTTTTGTTACCCTGCGTCTGATGGCGCAACGGCATCCTGATATTCTGGACGGCTTCTTCAAAGAGACAGACACCAAAACCTTATCTCCGATTTGGCAGGAGTTGGACATTGCCAATTTGATCGCCCATGGCCAAAATGATAAGGCTTTTAAGCGGTTGCAGACTTTGTTGGAAGAAAATCCCAACCCTGATTTGTATATTCAGGCCGCCTTATTGTCAGCGAGCAAGACGGAAAATATTTCTGCGGTAAACAGTTATCTGGAAAAGGCTTATAAAGTCGGTACGGAAGAGCAGCGCAGCCGTGCAGCGTTGATTGGTGCGGTTTCTTATAATGATGTTGAAGAATTGGCCAAAGCCAAACAATGGCTGGATAAGGTAACGGCTACGGCTTATACATTTGATAAAACCATTTTGGCCGCTTCTATCGAAGCCAAACAGGGCAACCATAAAGAGGCTTGGGCTTTGGTGCAACGTGCACAAAAAATGCCCGAGCAAAGAGGACGTTATTTTGAAGCTAAGGATTTGTTGAGTACGGCTTTGTTCGTATTGTCTAAAAATACCAATCTTCAAGAATCGTTGAACGCTTTGAACAGCTTGGTAAATTCCACCGAAAAATCCTTGAAAACCCAAGCTTCTCCCGAGCTGCTTGCCAATGTGTTGTATCAGCGTTCGATGGTTTATGAAAAGCTGAATCAGCCAGGCAAGGCGATTGCCGATTTGCGCCGTGTGGTAGAGCTGTATCCGGATAATCCGCACGGTTGGAATGCTTTGGGCTATACCTTGCTGTCCAACGGCAAGGATTTGGAAGAAGCGTTTAAAATGGTTCAGACGGCCTATCAAATGGAGCCGGAAAGCGCAGCCATTAATGATAGTGTAGGCTGGGCTTATTATCTTAAAGGCGATGCCCAAATGGCTTTGCCGTATATCCAATATGCCTACGAAAAAGAACCTGAAGCCGAAGTTGCCGCGCATTTGGGCGAAGTCCTATGGACGCTTGGCGACCAAGACAAGGCCAAAGAAATCTGGAATGACGGTTTGAAACGCGGAAGCAATCTCCGAGTATTAAAAGAGACAATGTCCAAATTCGGTATAATATCTAGCAAACCACATATTCAAAAACACAAATAAAACCCAAAGGCCGTCTGAAAAGCGTTTGATTTCAGACGGCCTATGAAGGAATATCCATGAATTTAAAACAATTATCATCGGTTGCAGCCTTATTGCTTTTAGCTGCCTGTGCGCAGCCAAACTTACCTCAGCAAAACAGTTGGCAAGCGGCCGAGCAGGTGCAGGATTTTAGCGCAGACGGTCGCTTGGCTGTCAAAGTGGAAGGCAAAGGCTCTTATGCCAATTTTGACTGGACTTATCAGAACGCGGTTCAAACCATTGATGTCAATACACCGTTGGGCAATACCGTAGGCCAACTGTGTCAAGACAGCGAAGGCGTATTGGCAGTAGACAGTAAGGGTAAAGTTTATCAGGCGGAAACGGCTGAAGAATTGAGCAGACAGCTTTTGGGTTTTGCTTTGCCGGTTCAATATCTGCATATTTGGGCAGATGGCAAACGCGTTGCCAATGCGCCATATAAAATCCTGTCTGACGGCCGTCTGGAGCAGTTTGACTGGACAATATCGCGCACATTAAATAGTTCGGGACAGCCCAAAACGCTACAACTTGAAAATGCCAAGTTTAATATCCGCTTGGTGTTCGACACGGTAAACCACTCTTTGGATAAAAATGGACAAACCCGATGCGCAGCACGCAAATAGAGGATAACATGTCTGTTTCAGCGGAAATCCAAGCCTTTCCTGCACCGGCCAAATTAAATTTAGATTTGAGGATTACCGGCCGCAGGAGCGATGGTTATCATAATTTGGAAAGTATTTTCTGTTTGATCGGCTTATACGATACCGTTCATCTGAAAATGCGTACCGATAGGCAGATTATTCTGCATACGCCGGTTGAAGGACTTGAGCCTGAGCAAGACTTGACTTATCGGGCGGCTAAATTATTACTGCCTCATGCAAGCGTGCCGCACGGCATTGAAATTTGGTTGGATAAAGTGATTCCGACCGGCGGAGGCTTAGGCGGCGGCAGCTCCGATGCAGCCACGGTCTTAATGGTTTTAAACCAATGGTGGCAATGCGGCTTGAGCAGGCAGCAACTCATTGATTTAGGCGTAAGTCTTGGTGCGGATGTTCCTTTTTTTATTTTTGGCAGAAGTGCTTTTGCCAAAGGCGTGGGCGAGAAGCTGGCTGAAATAGATGTTCCTAAACAATGGTATGTTATCGTTAAGCCCCCCGTCCATGTGGCAACCGCTAAAATTTTTGCACATGAAGGCTTGACACGGGATACTAAACCCAGCATAATGCCGACTTTCCAATCGTTACAGCCGTTTCAAAATGATATGCAGGCGGTTGTATTTCAGGAATATCCTGAAGTTTGGAAGGCTTATGTTGAGTTATCCCAATATGGTCATGCATTAATGACCGGCTCCGGGGCTTGTTTGTTTATAGCAAGTGAATCTCATCAAGAAGCAAATACAATTTACCAACAGGTTTCTCAATCATATGAAGCTTATTGTGTGGAAGGATTAGATATTCATCCGCTGTTTCATATGATTTAGTAAGT
>NZ_JBQCUK010000003.1:25704-182486 GCF_051963335.1 Neisseria sp. P0004.S004 | reverse complement strand
TGGGGAGTCGTCAAGCGGTTAAGACACTGGATTTTGATTCCAGCATGCGAAGGTTCGAATCCTTCCTCCCCAGCCAACACCCTTTATTGGGGAGTCGTCAAGCGGTTAAGACACTGGATTTTGATTCCAGCATGCGAAGGTTCGAATCCTTCCTCCCCAGCCAAATAAAAGCGTGTAAGTTTTCTTACACGCTTTTTTACGCTAAGGGAAAAATAACGCTGAAAAACTTTTTTTTACCCGTCTTTACGCGTATAATCGCGTAATTAGTGTCTTAGACATAGGGCAAAGAGAAGCGTAATGTTTTCTGAGCGTAAATCAAATCTAGAATCAGGTGAAGATATGGCTGCTTATGACAGTTTAATGGTGTTTACCGGTAATGCAAATCCGGAATTGGCGCAACGTGTTGTCAAACATTTGGATATTTCACTCGGTGAAGCCACCGTTTCCAAATTCTCTGATGGCGAAGTGGCCATTGAATTGTTGGAAAATGTGCGTGGTCGCGATGTGTTTATTTTGCAACCTACTTGTGCGCCTACCAATGATAACCTGATGGAAGTTTTGACTATGGCCGATGCACTCAAACGTGCTTCTGCCGGTCGTATTACCGCTGCGATTCCTTACTTTGGCTATGCGCGCCAAGATCGCCGTCCACGCTCTGCCCGTGTACCGATTTCCGCCAAATTAGTGGCAAACATGTTGTACTCTGCCGGTATTGACCGTGTGCTGACTGTTGACTTGCATGCCGACCAAATTCAAGGTTTCTTTGATATTCCGGTAGATAATATTTACGCTACCCCGATTTTATTGAACGATATTAAACAGCAACGCATTGATAATTTGACCGTCGTCAGCCCTGATATCGGTGGTGTTGTACGTGCGCGCGCTGTTGCTAAATCTTTAAATGCTGATTTGGCCATTATCGATAAACGCCGTCCTAAAGCCAACGTGGCTGAAGTGATGAACATCATTGGCGACATTCAAGGCCGTACTTGCTTGATCGTAGATGATATGATCGATACGGCAAATACTTTGTGTAAAGCAGCCGTTGCCCTGAAAGAGCGCGGTGCAGATCGTGTACTGGCATACGCCAGCCATGCAGTATTCTCCGGTGAAGCAGTGAATCGAATTGCTTCTTCCGAAATTGACCAAGTAGTTGTGACAGATACGATTCCGTTGTCTGAAGCAGCTAAAAAATGTGAACGCATCCGTCAAGTAACTATTGCCGGTTTGCTGGCTGAAACGGTACGCCGTATCAGCAATGAAGAATCCGTCTCATATCTTTTTAATGAAGAAGTGATGACAGGCAGCATGTTGCTGCCATAACCCCATGTCGTCTTAAGCTGGTCGCGGCCGATGACGACGATTTTATCTAAATTGGAGTATTAAACATGACTTACGAAATTCAAGCCTCTGTACGCGAAGCCCAAGGCACTGGTGCGAGCCGCCGCCTGCGTCGCGAAGGCCAAATCCCTGGCATTCTGTACGGTGAAGGTCAAGAGCCTGTTGCTATCGCTGTAGACCACAAAACTGTATTCTACGCATTGGAAAAAGAATCTTTCCATACCGCTTTGATTAAACTGTCTCTGAACGGTGAAACCAAAGACGTTATCGTGCGTGACTTCCAAATGCACCCATTCCGTCGCGAAGTTCAACACATCGACTTCCAAGCTGTGAAAGCTGATCAACCTGTACGCATCCGCGTTCCTCTGCACATTGTTAACGCTGAAAACTCTCAAGCTGTTAAACTGCAAGGTGGCCGCGTATCTCTGTTGAACACTTCCGTTGAAGTAATTGCTTTGCCTGTAAACATTCCTGCTTTCTTGGAGTTGGATTGTACATCAGTAGTTGCTGGCGACATTCTGCACTTGTCAGACATCAAACTGCCGGAGGGTGTTGAAAGCGTTTCTCTGAAACGTAACGAAAACTTGGCTGTTGCTACTGTTACCGGTAAAAAACGCTAATCATAGCGCATATTAAATATAAGAAAACCGTATCAGACAAATCTGATACGGTTTTTGTTTGATGTAAGCGGCTATAAATTCAAATAATGGAGATAAATCCAAAGTATCTTATAAAGTCATTTGCTTATAAGACTTGGGTATAGCGTAAGCGATACGTTTTATAAGATTGAAGCAATTTCTTTGCGAAGCTTACTAAGAAAGCGTCCATGCCGTACCCATTGTGCAGCCGATTCATAATCCTGCTGTTCAAATGCTTGTTGCAAATCTTGATATAGGTTGTTTTGTGCATTTTGGATTTCTTGATCCAATGCTCGGATGGCATCATGATTTTGTTCCATCTGAGCATCCATCAATGTTTCTCGCCATTCCATTTGCTGCATGAGGAATTCCGGAGGGAAAGAAGTATGTTCAGGTGCGTCAGCATCGATACCTTGCATTTTCAACAGGTACGCAGCGCGGTCGATAGGATTTTTTAAGGTACGGTAGGCTTCGTTGATGGTGGACGACATCATCACAGCCTGTTTTTGCTCGAAGGCGGAGGCTGAAGCGAATTTGTCAGGATGGAATCGGGCAGCCAAGGCGCGGTAGGTTTGATCCAAGTTTTCGGCGTCGATATTGAAAGCGGGTTCAAGCTGGAAGAGTGTGAAATATTGAGACATGGCGGGATAATTAATATGAAATTTTCGGCAGAAGCCTGATTTTGCCTTATAATTCGCTGATTCTTAACCAAAAGGACTGAATATGAGCAGTAAAGTACAACACAATAAAGGCAAAATACGCGACAATGCTTTAAAAGCCTTAGTGAAATCCGATTTGTTCCGACACAAGGTGGAACGGAAAAGAAAAGGCAAAGGCAGCTACAACAGGCAGGAAGCGAAAAAATGGCGGGACGGTTTTGATACTGTCCCGCCATTTTTATGTCTTAAACGTGGAAGCTCTCTCCGCAGCCGCAAGAGTCTTTGACATTGGGGTTTTCAAATTTGAAACCTTCCTGCAAACCTTCTTTGGTGTAATCGACTTGCGTGCCGTCCAGATAAACCAAGCTTTTTGGGTCGATATAAATGCGCGCGCCGTGTTCTTCAAAAATCAGGTCGTCCTCGTTCGCTTCATCGACAAATTCAAGGTTGTATGCCATGCCTGAGCAGCCGCTGGTTTTCACACCCAAGCGCACGCCCAAGCCTTTGCCGCGTTTAGTCAGGTAGTTATTGATGTATTTGGCTGCGTTTTCTGTGATGGTAATCATACTTTTTTCCTCATTTCGCAATTATTTTCTGTTTGCCAGTTTTTATTTCAGACGGCCTCTTGAGTTTCAGGCCGTCTGAAAACGCTGTTTTGCCCACTCTATTGCGGCGGCAATGGCAGCTTTAGCCTGCGGACTGTTTTTCCAACAGGTTGAGCCGGTCAATTGTGCGCCCTGTTCCAAAATATCGTCCAAATCCGCCACCGCCAGCTTGGTAATATCATCCAACCCCATTTGCTGCAAACGCTGCAATACGGTTTTGCCTATGCCTTTGACGGCAAGCAGGGATTGGGCTTCTTCATCAGTAAAAGGCATATCGTCTTCTTTGATTTTGCAGGTATAACGATTAAATATAAACCTGCGGCTTATCGCCCCCTAACCCTCTCCCACGGGGAGAGGGGATAGATTGGCAGGCAGTCCCAAATTAGGCGGTAACTTCAAAGCGATGAAGTTTCTGCATACTTGGTTTTGGTTCACGAAAGAAGAGGGGAATAAACCGTCAGATTTGCTTTTCTCAAAGACTCGCCGGAATCTTGGGAGAACCTGCCGACCAAGGTATGCTGAATCTGGTTATTTATTTTCCTGACGTTTGCGGTAGTCGGCAACAGCCGCTTTCACTGCATCTTCAGCCAAGATAGAGCAGTGGATTTTTACCGGCGGCAGTTCCAGTTCTTCGGCGATTTCGCTGTTTTTGATTGCCAGCGCGTCATCCAGACTTTTACCTTTGACCCACTCGGTAATCAGGCTGGACGAAGCGATAGCCGAACCGCAGCCGTAGGTTTTGAATTTCGCATCTTCGATGATGCCTTCGTCGTTCACTTTGATTTGCAGGCGCATCACGTCGCCGCAGGCCGGCGCGCCGACCATGCCGGTGCCGACAGACTCGTCATTTTTGTCGAAAGTACCGACGTTGCGGGGATTTTCGTAGTGATCGATTACTTTATCGCTGTATGCCATGATGTGGTTTCCTTAATGTTTTTAATGGTGTAAATGGTTTGTTTACTGATATTCAGACGGCCTAAGTTAGATTTTGCACGCGCCGCCTTCGCAGCCGTCGTCATTTTCTGAATCGACGCCACCTTCTACGATAACGCCGTCAAAATCTTCAAGCAGGTTGTCGAGATTGTCGAGGTCAAGTTCTTGTTCGTCCATTTTTATGTCTTTAAGGCTAGGATATTAAAGGAAATTTATATATAGGTCGTCTGAAAAGTTTTATTGATTTTCAGACGGCCTTTTATAAATGAAGATTAATGCGCCGCCCATTCAATCGAGTTCAAATCGATACCTTCTTTAAACATTTCCCACAGCGGAGACAGTTCGCGCAGTTTGCCGATTTTGGATTTGATCAGTTCTGCTGCAAACTGCACTTCTTCTTCGGTGGTCATGCGGCCGAAGGTGATGCGCAGGGATGAGTGTGCCAATTCGTCGTTGCGGCCGAGTGCGCGTAAAACGTAGCTTGGCTCAAGGCTGGCGGAGGTGCAGGCGGAGCCGCTGGACACGGCGAGTTCTTTCACTGCCATGATCAAGCTTTCGCCTTCGACGAAGTTGAAGCTGACGTTCAGGTTGTTTGGAGCGCGGTGTTCAAGGTCGCCGTTGATATAGACTTCTTCGATGCCTTCGATGCCTTTGAGGAAGATGTCGCGCAGTTTGCGGTAGTGCGCCATGTCTTGCTCGAGTTCTTCTTTGGCGATGCGGAAGGCTTCGCCCATGCCGACGATTTGATGGGTCGGCAGGGTGCCGCTGCGGAAGCCGCGTTCGTGGCCGCCACCGTGCATTTGGGCTTCGAGACGCACGCGTGGTTTGCGGCGGACGTACAGGGCGCCGATGCCTTTAGGGCCGTATACTTTGTGGCCGGACATGGACAGCAAATCAACTTTGGCGGCTTCAACGTCGACAGGCACTTTGCCGCAGGCTTGGGCGGCATCGACGTGGAAAATGATTTTGCGTTCGCGGCAGATTTCGCCGATGGCGGGAATGTCTTGTACTACGCCGATTTCGTTATTCACCCACATCACGGAAATCAGGATGGTGTCTTCGCGGATGGCGGCTTTCAGTACGTCTAAATCAACCAAGCCGTTTTCTTGTACGTCCAGATAAGTTACTTCAAAGCCTTGGCGTTCGAGTTCGCGCATGGTGTCAAGCACGGCTTTGTGCTCGGTTTTGACGGTGATGAGGTGTTTGCCTTTGGTTTTGTAGAAGTTTGCCGCGCCTTTGATGGCAAGGTTGTCGGACTCGGTCGCGCCGCTGGTGAAGATGATTTCTTTGGGGTCGGCGTTAATCAGGGCGGCGATGTCGGCGCGAGCTTTTTCGACGGCCTCTTCTGCTTCCCAGCCGAATGCGTGGCTGTTGGAAGCGGGGTTGCCGAAGGTTTCGGTCAGGTAGGGAATCATTTTTTCGGCAACGCGTTTGTCAACGGGGGTTGTGGCGGCGTAGTCGAGGTATACAGGGGTTTTGACGGTCATGGTTTGCTCTTTCGTTGGGTCATCTGCCTGCGGTCTTTGCCGTAGGTCGGTTTAATGAATGTGTGTAAAGGTAACGACATGACTGCTGTCGCTGCAGTTTTTTTGTTCAATGATGCTTTGCAGCGTAACGCCGCTGAGGTAATCATTGATGGTTTTGTTTAAGTTTTCCCAAAGGTCATGGGTCAGACAGGGGGCGCCGTGGTGGCAGTTTGCTTTGCTGCCGCATTGTGTGGCATCCAGTCGGTCTTCGGCTGCGGAGATGATTTGTGCAATATTGATTTGCTCGGCGGGTGCGGCAAGGATATAGCCTCCGCCTGGGCCGCGTAGGCTTTCAACCAATCCGGCACGGCGCAACTTGCTGAATAATTGTTCGAGGTAGGAGAGCGATATGCTTTGTCGTTCGCTGATGGCACTGAGTTTGACAGCACCGGTTTGCGCGTTCATCGCCAAATCTATCATGGCGGTTACTGCAAATCGCCCTTTGGTAGTCAGTCTCATGGTGTGGTTGCCTGTGTGGGCGTTTTTATTAGTGGGGGGAATTGTCTAATATCTGAGTGTTTCAGTCAAGTATGTGGCGGCTCGGTTTGATTGTTTGTTTAAATGGTGGCATTGGCTGATTTTTAAATCGGAAAATATTTTCTTTATTTTTCTGTAATTTGGATTTAAGGTCGTCTGAAAAAAGGCTATCAACCCTACAAATATCAGGGTTAAAATGTTTTGATTTAATATTTATAGTGATATAGATTATCAAAATTATTCTTAAAATTTAGTTGTTTTGATGGAGCAGAGCAAAGGGTTGTTTGAAATATTCAGACGGCCTGAACCATCCGTCTTTACTTGAACAGAGGCAATCGACAATGAAATGTGATTTAAGCAAAATAACCTGTATCGAAGACTTGCGCCTTGTTGCCAAACGTAAAATGCCGCGTATGTTTTATGACTATATTGACTCAGGCTCTTGGACGGAAACTACTTATCGTGAAAATACTTCGGATTTCAAAGACATCCGTTTCCGCCAAAAGGTATTGGTTAATATGGAGGGACGCAGTCTCGAAACCAAAATGATTGGGCAGGATGTGAAAATGCCGGTAGCGATTGCGCCGACCGGTTTCACGGGCATGGCGCATGCCGACGGCGAAATCTTGGCGGCACGGGCGGCGGAAAAATTTGGTATTCCGTTTACGCTGTCGACCATGTCTATTTGTTCGATTGAAGATGTAGCTGAAAACACCAGCTCGCCGTTTTGGTTTCAGCTTTATGTGATGCGCGACCGCGAGTTTATGGAGAACCTGATTAAGCGTGCGAAGGATGCTAATTGTTCGGCTTTGGTATTGACAGCCGATTTGCAGGTTTTGGGTCAGCGCCACAAAGACATCAAAAACGGCCTGTCTGCGCCACCGAAACCGACCATCGCCAATTTAATCAATCTGGCGACCAAACCGGAATGGTGTATGAAAATGCTGAACACGGAACGCCGTACCTTCCGCAATATCGTCGGACACGCCAAAAACGTGGGCGATTTGTCTTCGCTGTCTTCATGGACTTCCGAACAATTCGACCCGCGTCTGAGCTGGGACGATGTGGCGCGCATTAAAGATTTGTGGGGCGGCAAGCTGATTATCAAAGGCATTATGGAACCTGAAGATGCGGAAAAGGCAGCGAAAAGCGGCGCGGATGCATTGGTCGTTTCCAATCATGGCGGCCGTCAGCTTGACGATACTGTGTCTGCCATTAAGGCTTTGCCTGATGTGGTCAGCGCGGTAGGCAGCGACATCGAGGTTTGGATGGATAGCGGTATCCGCAGCGGTCAGGATATTTTGAAGGCTTGGGCTTTGGGTGCGAAAGGTACGATGATAGGCCGCGCGTTCCTGTATGGCTTGGGTGCATACGGCGAAGAAGGTGTCACCCGTGCTCTGGAAATTCTGTACAAAGAAATGGATATTTCCATGGCGTTTACCGGCCATCGCAATATTCAAGATGTGGATTCCGGCATTTTGCGTTCTACGCGTTGGCATCAAGATGAGTTTTAATTTTTGAACATATGAAAAGGCCGTCTGAAAATCTGTTTTCAGACGGCCTTTTTATAGACGGCTATTTCTCGTTTTGGCGATACCATTCGATGAAGGCATCGGGTTTGACAAAACCTAATAAGGGTTCGCTATGACTGCCGTCGGAGCGGACAACAAACACGCCCGGAGGGCCGAAGAGGCCGTATTCTTTCAGTAAGGCCTGATGGTCTGGAGTGTTGGCGGTTACGTCGATTTGGAAGAAGCGTTGCATATCGACTGCTTCGTGTACCTGCGGCTGGTTGAGCGTATAGGCGGCCATTTCTTTGCAGGATACGCACCAGTCGGCGTAGAAATCAATCAGCACGGGCTTGCTTGGGTCGGCTTTCAAGGCGGCATCCATAGCGGCTTTAAGTTCGCCGACATCGGTAAACATCTTGCCGTGGTCGGTTTCTTGGCCGGCTTCGGATGGCGGAACCAGCGTTAAGAAGTGGTGCAGGGCGGTGGTTTGTTTATTGAAGCTTTGCCAGCCAAACCACGAGCCGCCAATCAGCAGTAAAAAGCCCAATACGGCGGCAACTGTTTTCAGACGGCCTTTTTGTTTGCCTGATTTTGTCAAAAGCATCAGGGCGGGAACAATCATCAGCAAGGTGTAGAGGCCGACTACTGCGAAATAGGGCAGATGCGGCGTGGCGAGATATACGGCAACGGCCAGCAAAATGAAGCCGAATGCGTATTTGATGCCGTTCATCCAGTCGCCTGCTTTAGGCAGGATATGGCCGCCGAATGTGCCGATGATGATGAGCGGCACGCCGGTGCCGAGTGCCAAAACATAAAGCGCGAGGCCGCCCAACACGGCATCGCCGGTTTGGCCGATATAGCCTAAAGCAAACGCCAGCGGAGGCGCAACGCACGGGCCGACAATCAGCGCGGACAAAATACCCATGATAAAGACAGAAACGATTTTACCGCCGGAGAGTTTGCTGCTTTGATTTTGGAAATAGGATTGGACAGAGTTGGGTAGCTGGATATTGAAGAAGCCGAACATCGACAGCGCCAATACCACCATCAACGCAGCGGCGGCAAGTACGACCCAAGGCTGTTGCAGCCATACGGTCAACAGCGCACCGGTCAAACCGGCAATCACGCCGACCAAGGTGTAGGTCAATGCCAAACCTTGTACATAAACCATAGACAAGGTAAACGCGCGGCCTTTGCCGGCTTTTTTATCGCCCACAACAATACTGGAAACAATCGGCAGGAGCGGATACATACAGGCGGTAAAGCTTAAGCCCAAACCTGCGACAAAAAACGCCAACAGGTTGGCGTTTAAAGTATCCCAAGAGAGCTTGAAGCGGCTGCTGTCGGGATTGTTTGCACCGGGCTGGGCAGGCATTGGGCCGTCTGAAGAGGCGGACGGTTGCAAAAAGCGGTCTTTGGCAGAAACCGGCTCATCGCTTTGCGGCTGGTAAACCCCGTTGCCTTTTACGTCAAACTCGGTATCCACAGGCGGATAACACACACCAGCCTCGGCGCAGCCTTGATAAGTCAGCGTCAGTTTGTATTGCGGCACGGCTTGTTTGTAAGGCAGGTCAACCTGTGCGGTATGGTGGTAAACCGTTTGTTTGCCAAAGAATTCGTCTTCTTTTTCTTCGCCTTTGCTGAATTTGGGTTCGGCCAAGACTTTGTCCGGATTGGTCGCTGCAACGATTTTGGACTGGTACATATAGTAGCCGTCAGCGATTTTGAACTGCACGCTGACGCCTTGATCAGTTACATTGACTTGAGGCACAAAGGCTTGCTCGGGTGGCAGCAAATCATTGGCATCTACTGCGAATGCGAAGCTGCTCAAGCCTAAAAATGCAATGAGGAAATAAAGGAATTTTTTCATAATATCCACGGATATGCCGTTGAGAAACCGTCATTATAAATGATGGGGAAAACAATCGGCTTAATTTAAGTTAAAGATTACGCGAGTTGTCTAATTCTTTTGAATTATATCGGATTGCAGTTAACCGTACATGAGCGATAGTCTCATGTTATCGTTCAATTTATGCCAAAGGCCGTCTGAAATGTTCAGACGGCCTTTGTTGCTATTCGGCTTGACTTTAAGGATAAGCGATATAAGCGTAAGCAGAATGGTTGTGTATCGATTCGAAGTTTTCGCTTTCGACGACAAATGATTCGATGCGTTTGTCGGCTATTAACACCGTGGCCACATCACGAACCATGTCTTCGACAAACTTCGGATTTTCGTATGCTTTTTCCGTTACATACTTTTCGTCAGGGCGTTTGAGCAAGCCGTAGAGCTGGCAGCTTGCCTGTGCTTCAACGTAATCGATAATTTCTTCAATACCTACATCCGCATTCGCAATCAGACTGACGGTTACATGTGAACGTTGGTTGTGCGCGCCGTATTGGGAAATTTCTTTGGAACACGGACACAAGGAAGTAACCGGAACCATCACTTTCAGGCTGTGGCTGTATGTACCGTTTTTGATTTCGCCGGTCAGGGTAACATCATAGTCGAGCAGCGATTGGATACCGGAGACCGGCGCGCTTTTTTTGCGGAAAAACGGGAAGGAAACGCTGATTTTGCCGGAATGCGAATCCAGCAGGGCAACCATGTCGGCAGTCAGCTTGCGCAGCGTATCGAAATCCAAAGCATCGGTTTGTTTTTCCATCAGGGCGACAAAGCGCGACATATGCGTGCCTTTTTGGTCGGCAGGCAGGAAAACCGTCATGGTCAGGCGGGCGACGGTGGATTGTTCGCCTTCTTTGCTTTTGAGGGAAATCGGAAAGCGCAGGTCTTTGATGCCGACCTGATTAATCGGCAGGTTGCGTAAATCGCGGCTGGATTGCACGTCTGCAATGGCGTTCATGCGTGGTATGTCCTTCATGATAGGATTGTTGAGATGCGTGTAGGGGAATCGGCTCGTGTCGGCCGATTTGCAAATGCGAGATTATATCACTTGCTTTATCCGCCTGCATTGATTGTTTCTATTTTTCAGATAGTGATAAAATCTTCGATTATTCACATCTACATAGGCAGAGACCAAATGAAATTCGCCACGAAAGCCATCCATTCCAGCTACGATTGCGACGAACATAACCGCGCGCTGATGCCGCCGATTTATCAAAACAGTATGTTCGCGCTGCACGAAATCGGCGAGCAAGTTCCTTACCGCTATTCGCGCCTGAGCAACCCGACCCGCCAGATCTTGGAAAATACCGTTGCCGATTTGGAGCACGGTGCGGCCGGTTTTGCGTTTTCCAGCGGCATGGCGGGGATTGATGCCGTGTGGCGCACTTTCCTGCAACCTGGCGATACCATTGTTGCCGTCGCCGATATTTACGGCGGTGCTTATGATTTATTGGTCGATGTTTATCAAAAATGGGGTGTGAACGTTGTTTTTGCCGATTTGGGCAATCCGGATAATTTGGACGAGTTGCTCAAAGCGCACAATGTCAAACTGGTGTGGCTGGAAACGCCGTCCAACCCGCTTTTACGTTTGGTGGACGTCAAAGCCCTTGCCGCGAAAGCCAAAGCGGCCGGTGCGCTGGTCGGCATCGACAACACATTCGCTACGCCGTATCTGCAACAGCCGTTGGATATGGGTTGCGATTTTGTGTTCCATTCCGCTACCAAATATTTGTGCGGCCATTCCGACGTATTGATGGGCATCGTTGTGGCCAAAACCAAAGAGCTGGCGCAGCCTTTGCACGACATGATGGTGCATACTGGCGCGATTGCAGGGCCGATGGACTGCTGGCTGGTGTTGCGCGGTATTAAAACGCTGGCTCTGCGCATGAACGCCCATTGCCAAAACGCACTCGAAATCGCGCGCCGTTTGGAAGCTCATCCTGCCATTGAAAAAGTGTTTTATCCCGGCCTGCCGTCGCACGAACATTACGAACTCGCCAAAACACAAATGCCCAAAGGCATCGGCGGCGTGGTTACGGTTTATCTCAAAAACGACACGCGTGAAGCGGCCAATAGCGTGATTAAAAACATGAAACTAGTCAAAATGGCTTCCAGCCTCGGCGGTGTGGAAAGTCTGGTCAACCATTGCTATTCCCAATCTCACAGCGGCGTGCCGCATGATGTAAAAATGGAAATGGGCATCAAAGTCGGCCTGCTGCGTTTCTCTGTCGGTATTGAAGATGTGGACGATATTTGGAACGATATTTCCAAAGCATTGGATACGACTTTGTAAATAAGGCTTAAAGGCCGTCTGAAGGTGGATAGTTTTTCAGACGGCCTTTAGTAATCAATTAGGGATAGACATGAAAACATTATTCGGTCCATTGATGAGTATGGTAGTTTTGACAGCTTGTACATCTCCTTCAGCGTCTCAGGCTGAACAAGTCTCTAACGCGCAGGTGCAAACTCAGCAAACGGCTCAGCCTACTTTAGCCGCTAAATGGCGTGTTGTTGCTTTCAATAAACTCACCGAAAAAGAATTGGCGGATAAAAACGCTTATTTAGATTTCAGCGAAATGCCCAAGGCCCATGGCAATATGGGTTGCAACGGCATGATGTTCCAAGTGAATGTAATCGGTACGGATAAAATTGATTTTGGCCCTATTGCGGCAACCAGAATGCTGTGTGAAGACATGAAGCTGGAAAATGCGTTTTTGCGCAAACAAAGCGTATGGAACTATCGTTTTGACGGTAATGATTTGATTTTGGAACAAAAAGGCATCAGTATCCGTTTGCGCCGTGAATAATCTTAAAGGCCGTCTGAAAATAAATATTTCAGACGGCCTTTTGAATCTTTATAATAAGCCCTATTTGAAACTGATACCGAATATCAAGGAAACCTATTATGGCAGCTTCCCCAGAAGCCAAGTTTACAGAAGAAAAAGTCTTGTGGATCAAACACCATACGCCTAAGCTGATGACTTTTGCCATCAGCCGCCCTGAGTCCTACCGTTTTTCGGCAGGGCAGTTTTCGCGGCTCGGTTTCCGTGACGGCGAGGGCTTTATTTGGCGCGCGTATTCCGTCGTATCTGCCGAATACGCCGATACGCTTGAGTATTTCGCAGTGTTAATCGAAGGCGGTCCGATGTCGGCGCGTTTTGCCGCGATGAAAGAGGGCGACACTATTTTGCTGGATAAAACGGCTACCGGTTTCCTCTTGCCCGAGCGTTTCCCCGACGGCAAGGATTTGGTTATGCTCTGCACGGGTTCCGGCATTGCGCCTTTCCTCTCCATTATCGAGCAGCCTGAAATCTGGCAGCGTTTCGACCGTTTGGTCTTGGCGCATTCCGTCTCTTACGCCGACGAGTTGATTTTCAACCAACGCCTTGCCGATTTGAAAGAGCATCCGCTGATTGAAGAATATTTCCATAAATTCACTTTTGTTCCGGTCACTACTCGTGAAGAAACGGAAGGCGCATTGAGCGGCAAACGGATTCCCGAATTGCTGAAGAATGGCGGTTTGGAAGCAAAAATCGGCTTTAAGTTTACCAAGGCCGATACGCGCTTTATGGTTTGCGGCAATCCGGCAATGGTTAAAGACACTTTCCAAGCCCTGATGGATTTGGGCTATGCCATGCACCGCAACCGCATCCCCGGCGAAATCATGATGGAAAATGGTTTTTAACAGATAAATGGTCAAAGGCCGTCTGAATATTTCAGACGGCCTTCAATATTAAATATAAACCGAAAAACAGAGAAAATATGAATATCAAACAACTTATCCAAGCCTTGCCAAAAGCCGAGCTGCACGTCCATATCGAAGGGACGTTCGAGCCGGAATTGATGTTTGAAATCGCTAAGCGCAACCACATAGCGATTCCTTATGAAAATGTCGAAGCGGTACGGCAGGCTTATGATTTTCACAATTTGCAGTCGTTTTTGGATATTTATTATGCCGGTGCCGGCGTATTGCTGCACGAGGCAGATTTTTACGATTTGACCCGCGCGTATCTTGAGCGTTGCCGCGAAGACAATGTCGTGCATACGGAAATATTTTTCGATCCGCAAACCCATACTGCGCGAGGCGTGGCGTTTGAAACCGTGATTAACGGCATTGTCCGCGCCTGCCGTGAAGCTGAGCAGCAATGGGGCATAAGTACGCGTTTGATTATGTGTTTCCTGCGGCATTTGTCGGAAGAAAGCGCATTTGAAACCTTAAATCAGGCTTTGCCTTATAAAGAACACATCATCGGCGTAGGCTTGGATTCGAGCGAGTTGGGGCATCCGCCGTCCAAGTTTGAACGCGTGTTTGCGCAGGCGCGGGCGGAGGGTTTGTTGACGGTAGCGCATGCCGGAGAAGAAGGCCCGCCAGAATATGTTTACGAGGCTTTGGACTTGCTGAATGTCCGCCGTATCGATCATGGCGTACGGGCGGAAGAAGACGAGGCGTTGATGGCACGTTTGATTAAAGAACAAATGCCGTTGACCGTTTGCCCGTTGAGCAATTTGAAATTAAAAGTATTTCCGGAGATGGCAAAACACAATTTGCGCCGTATGTTGCAACGCGGCGTGTTGGTAACCGTCAATTCCGATGATCCGGCGTATTTCGGCGGCTATATGAACCGAAATTTTGAAGCGCTTGCCGAGGCATTGGATTTGAGTGCGGAAGAAATCAAAACCTTGTGCGCCAATTCGTTCCGCGCTTCGTTTTTGAGCGAGGCGGAAAAGGAAGAATGGATACGGAAGATTGAAAGTTTTCATGTTGAATCATGATAAAAGGCCGTCTGAAAGTTTCAGACGGCCTTTTATCATGGCGGTTAATAATTAACTTTGATTTTAGGTGTTTCCTGCGCGGCTTTGTATTCTTCTTCCAATTCAAAGCGTAGCGGATACAAATTCAATTTTTCCATCAGTAGGCGGTCGCCGTCTTCGTCCGGATTGCCCGTAGTCAGCAGCTTGTCGCCGTAGAAAATCGAGTTTGCGCCCGCCATGAAACACATGGCCTGCATGGATTCCGGCATATTGCTGCGGCCTGCGGAGAGGCGGACGTAGCTGTGCGGCATGGTAATGCGCGCGACGGCGATGGTGCGGACAAATTCCGTCCAGTCCAAATCTTCGGCATCGGCCAGCGGCGTGCCTTCCACTTTGACTAACTGGTTAATCGGCACGCTTTCGGGCTGCGGATCGAGGTTGGCAAGGCTGGCAATCAGGCCGGCGCGTTCGGCGCGGGTCTCGTTCATGCCGACAATGCCGCCGCAGCAGACTTTCAAACCGGCATTGCGGACTTTGCCCAAAGTGTCCATGCGGTCTTCGTGTTTGCGCGTATGGATGATGTCGTTGTAGCGTTCGGGGTCGGTGTCGAGGTTGTGGTTGTAGTAGTCTAGGCCGGCTTTTTTGAAGTCTTCAGCCATGCCGTCTTCGAGCATGCCGAAGGTGCCGCACACTTCCATGCCCAAGCTTTTTACCGCGCTGATGATTTCGGAAACGACAGCCACGTCTTTAGGTTTAGGGCCGCGCCATGCCGCGCCCATGCAGAAACGGCTGGCACCGCGTGATTGGGCAATTTTGGCTTTTTCGACGATTTCGTCCACGTCCATCATCTGCTCTTTGCCCAGATTGGTGTTGTGGTGTGCCGATTGCGGGCAGTAGGCGCAGTCTTCGGGGCAGCCGCCGGTTTTGATGGAGAGCAGGGTGGAAAGTTGGATTTCGCGCGGGTTGAAGTTTTGGCGGTGGATTTCGGCGGCTTGGAAAACGAGGTCGAGGAAAGGCAGTCCAAACAAAGCCTCGACATCGCATTTTTTCCAATAACGCGCAGTCGGATGCGGCTTGCGCTCGGTTTGACGGCGCAAGGCTACGGGAGATACGGTCATAGTGTGTTCTTTCGTGTTTACAGCGACGCAGTGTCGCTGACGGCTTGACTGCCGGCGCAATGACGGCAGCAGCAGGTTTGAAATCAATATAAAAGGCCGTCTGAAACGGCGCAGCAAGTGTAACGCTTTTGATAATGTAGAGCAAATGTTTCAGACGGCCTGAAATATGGTTTGCCCGGGTTTGCTATAATCGCATTTTTAATTTTTCCGTTTTCTTATGAACGCCCCCAAAGCCTTCGCCGTACTCGGCCCGACCGCCGGCGGTAAAACCGCACTGGCCTTAAATATTGCCCGATCGTTGCCGGTGGAAATCATCAGTTTGGATTCCGCGCTGGTGTATCGCGGCATGGACATCGGCACGGCCAAGCCGACTGCTGAAGAGCTTGCCGCCGTACCGCATCATTTGATTGATATTATCTCGCCGCTGGAAAGTTACAGCGCGGCGGATTTTGTCGGCGACTGCGTGCGCTTGGTGAATGAAATACATACGCGCGGACGCTATCCGCTGATTGTCGGAGGCACGATGATGTATTTCCACGCGCTGACGGAAGGTTTGAACGATTTACCCGGCGCGGATGCGGAGGTGCGCGCACAGCTTCAGGCGGAAAAAAACGAACGCGGTCTGGCAGGCCTGTATCGCCGTTTGCAGGAGGTTGACCCGATTACGGCAGGCCGTCTGAAAGCCAATGACAGCCAGCGTATTGAACGCGCTTTGGAAGTCTATCTTCTGACCGGCAAGCCTTTGAGCGAACATTTCACAGAGCAGAAGCAGGCTGCGCCTTTATTGGATTTATGCACGGTTGCCCTGATTCCCGAAGACCGTCATTTGTTACACCAGCAAATCGAAAAACGCTTTTTAAGTATGCTGGAGCAGGGTTTCCTAGATGAAATGCACGTCTTACGCCGCGATTATCCGCAGCTGCATGCCGATATGCCGTCTATGCGCTGCGTGGGCTACCGTCAGGCTTGGGATTATCTCGAAGGCGAAACCGATTATGACACCTTTGTCGAAAAAGGCATTGTCGCCACACGCCAGCTTGCCAAACGCCAGTTGACCTGGCTGCGGAAAATTCCTTTGGCGCACACGTTAGATCCTTACGCAGACAGTGATTATGTTCAGACGGCCTTAGCCTTGGTGCGTCAGCATTTTCAGGAATAATCCATGCTGACTACGCCACCACTTGCGCCTAAGACGTTGGCCGCATTAAAAGAATTGGGTATTTGTTCACTGGAAGATTTACAGGAAATCGGCGCAGTCCGCGCATTTCTATTGCTGAAAGCATCTGGTTTGACCGTAACCAAAAGCACCTTGTGGCAACTGGATGCGTTAGTTTCAGGAGTGGATGTCCGGCATATTTCCGAGGAGAGAAAGACGGAGCTGGGCAAGACCTTGAAAAACCATCCGCCTGTTGCCGTTTTTCCTTCGCAAAACGATATGGAAACCTTTATGCGGCTGGCGATAGAACAGGCCAGACAATCGGCGGCCTTGGGTGAAGTGCCCGTTGGCGCAGTCATCGTATATCAAGGCGAAGCAATCGCTGCGGCACATAATACCTGCATTGGTGACCACAATGTCAGCCACCATGCCGAAATCAATGCGCTTTCCGCCGCTGGTAAGGCCTTGCAAAACTACCGTTTGGAAGATTGCGACGTATACATCACATTAGAGCCTTGCTCCATGTGCGCATCTGCTTTGATACAGGCACGGGTCGGGCGTGTGATTTATGGTGCGGCCGAAGCTAAAACCGGTGCGGCAGGCAGCGTGGTCGATTTGTTTGCCGACAAACGTCTGAACAAGCATACTGCAATTTTGGGCGGCATATTGGCAGAAGAATGCCAAAACGTATTGCAGGATTTCTTTGCGGCCAAACGTAAGGCCGTCTGAATTTCAGACGGCCTGTCAGCAAAAACATTCTATTTAAAATTTTCGGATTTCCCATGTCAGTCAATCATTACGAAAACTTCCCTGTCGGCTCCATTGTGCTGCCGCGCCGTTTGCGCAAGCCGGTTCATGCCGTTTATACTTTTGCGCGGACGGCGGACGATATTGCCGACGAAGGCAATGCCGAAGCAGCCGAACGCCTGCGCCAACTGGACGAACTGAAGGCAGAGTTAGATCGCATTGCACAAGGTGGGAAACCGCAAACAGCTTTGATGCAGCGTTTGTACAACGAAGCGATTGTGCCGTTTCAATTACCGTTGCAGCCGTTTTATGATTTGCTGGCGGCGTTCAGTCAGGATGTGGTCAAAACCCGTTATGAAAACTTTGGCGAATTGATTGCCTATTGCCGTTTGTCCGCCAATCCGGTGGGGCGCATTATGCTGCATTTGTACGGACAAACCGATGAAGTGAGCATGGCGCAAAGCGACGGCATTTGCACTGCCTTGCAGCTGATTAATTTTTGGCAGGACGTAGCGGTAGATTGGCAGAAAGGGCGCGTGTACATCCCTCAGGAAGATTTGCAGAAGTTCAAAGTCAGCGAAGAACAGATTGCGGCCGGCAAAGCCGACTTTGCTTTTCAACGACTGATGGCACACGAGTGTCAACGTGCCTTTCAAATACTGAAGGCCGGTTCGCCGTTGGGCAAAACCCTCAAAGGACGAATCGGTTTTGAGTTGCGCATGATTATTGTCGGCGGCCAGTTGATTTTGCAGAAACTGGACGGTTGCAAATATGACGTGTTTAACCAGCGGCCGCTGTTAGATAAGAAAGACTGGATGATTATCATCAAACGGGCTTTGATGAAGAAATAAAAAAAGGCCGTCTGAAATGGATGTTTCAGACGGCCTTGATGTTTTTCGATTAGCGGTTTTTCAAACGGTTGATGCGGTTGTCCAAAGAAGGATGGGTGCTGAACCAAGAATCTTTGGCTTCGCTGGCAATGCCCATTGCCGTCATGGTTTGCGGCAAATCGCTGGGGTTGCCTTTCAAGCGTTGCAGGGCGGCAATCATTTTCGGCGCGCCCACCAGTTTTGCAGCGCCCGCATCAGCGCGATATTCGCGTTGGCGGCTGAACCACATCACGATGATGCTGGCAAGGAAGCCGAATACAACCTGTAATACCATGCTGACCATGAAATATGTACCTTGCGAAGTGCTGCCGTCATTGTTGCGCGCCACCATGCTGGAAACGATACGCGCCAAGAAGACAACAAAAGTATTCACAATACCTTGAATGAGCGTCAGCGTTACCATATCGCCGTTACCGACGTGCGCCATTTCATGCGCCAAAACGGCTTCGACTTCATCGCGGGTCATGTGGTCGAGCAGGCCGGTGCTGACGGCGACGAGCGAGCTGTTTTTGGTTGCGCCGGTTGCGAAGGCGTTAGGCTCGGGCGAGTCGTAAATGGCTACTTCCGGCGTTTTCAGATTCCATTGGCGGGCTTGCGCTTCAACAGTTGCCAACAGCCAAGCTTCTTCTTCGCTTTGGGGCTGGTCGATGACGACGGCTCCAACCGAATGTTTGGCGATGGTTTTTGACATCAGCAGGGAGACAATCGAGCCGCTGAAGCCGACGACTGCGGAATAAGCCAACAGGCTGCCGACTTGGTCGGTACTGTTGATGCCCAAGATGGCCAAAATAACACGGATGACAACCAGAACTGCAATATTGGTCGCGATAAATAAGAAAATGCGTTTCACCGATTATTCCTTTTTAGTGTGGTTTGTGAGGTGATTTTTATATGGGCGCATTGTCTCAAAAACTCTATAGAGATGAAACAGCGCAATAGGCAAAGGTATGCAAATTCAAAGCAATTGAAGCAAAGGCCGTCTGAAAAGGTAGTCTCAACCAGTGAGAATCGCTTTTCAGACGGCCTTTGATAGGTAAAACTATCTGCCGGCTTCTTCCAGCCAGTTGCGCGGTATGAGGAATTGATTGAGGCGTGCTTCGGGTGAACCTTCTTCCGGCACATATTGATACTCGAAGCGTACCAAAGGCGGCATGGACATCAAAATGCTTTCCGTACGGCCGCCGCTTTGCAGGCCGAACAGCGTGCCTCTGTCCCAAACCAAGTTAAATTCCACATAGCGTCCGCGACGGTAGAGTTGGAAATCGCGTTCACGTTCTCCATAAGGCGTGTTTTTGCGTTTTGCCACAATCGGCAGATACGCTGCGATATAGCCTTCCCCGACTGCCTTGATAAAATTCAAGCAGGTATCGAAATCCCAGCGGTTTAAATCGTCAAAAAACAGGCCGCCCACGCCTCGTGTTTCGTTACGGTGTTTCAAATAAAAATATTCGTCACACCATTGTTTGAATTCAGGATAAACCGATTCGCCAAATGGCGCGCATACGTCCCGCGCCACTGTGTGCCAATGCACGATATCTTCTTCAAAAGGATAAAACGGCGTCAAATCAAAGCCGCCGCCAAACCACGAAACCGGCTCGGCATTTTCAGGATAGGCAATAAAAAAGCGCACATTGGCATGGCTGGTCGGAACATAAGGATTTTTCGGATGAATGACCAGCGACACGCCCATGGCTTCAAACGCCGCGCCTGCCAATTCCGGACGATGGGCCGTAGCAGAAGCCGGCATTTTTGTTCCCTTTACATGCGAAAAATTCACACCGGCCTGCTCGAATACTGCGCCGTTTTTCAATACGCGTGTTTCGCCGATGCCCAGTTTCCCCGTCCATGCTTCATGCACAAATTCGGCTTCGCCATCTTCTTGCTCCAGAGCGGCGCAGATTTGGTTTTGCAGGGTTTTGAGGAGGGTTAGAACGGATTCTGTGTGCATGATATTTCCTTGATGGTGTTTTGTTATGGATAAATTTTTGCACAGGCCTATCTTGTAACCAAGTTTCATTCATCAGCAATAGGTTGAAAGGTATCGATGATGTTGCGATACCTTTCAGACGGCCTTGATTTATTCAGTAAAAAAGGTATGTGCGCCCAAATAGTTTTTGGCGTAAAACGGGGTGGAAAGTTTTTCGGTTTTGATGGTTTTGCCGCTGCTGGGGGCGTGGATGAATTCGCCGTTGCCGATGTAGAGGCCGACATGGGAATACTTGTGTGCGCCGCCGGTATTGAAAAAGACCAGATCGCCGGCTTTTAATTTGTCATCGGAAATTTTACGGCTGGCGGCGGCCATATCGCGTGCGGTGCGTGGCAGGTTGACGTTGAGGGCGTTTTTATAGACGAATTGGATCATGCCGCTGCAGTCAAAGCCTGTGGCTGTGGTACTGCCGCCCCATTTGTAGGGCGTGCCGATCAGACCCATGCTGTGAAGCATCAATTCCTGCGAACCTTGGGTGCGGTCGATATGGGAAATGCGGACAGGTTGGACTTTTCTGGCGGTTGTTTGCGGCTTTTGGGATTTGTGTTTGCCGGTAGTGCCGCAAGAGGCCAACAATAGGCCGGCAGTACAAACAAATAGGGTTTTGCAGATGAGTCGAGACATGATGAATTCCTCCGGCCGCATGATTTATGTTTTCAGACGGCCTCTATAATAATCCTTCTATGGGCAGGATGGACAGGATTTTTGAAGTAACCCGTTTCCAGAATTTGGCTTCTGGTTCTTGTGCATAAGTTCGTTTTTCACTTGGGTCATACCAGTATAGTTTATTGTAATTGCCAAGCGTTACCTGATAGGCGTAGTTTGGGGTGGTCGTAACGAGGGTGCGCTGCATTTGGCCTGCGATTTCGGGACTTTCGATGACGACACCCATTTCGGTATTGAGCCGTGCGGAACGTGGGTCAAGGTTGAATGAGCCGATGAAAATGCGTTTTTCATCCACGATGAATGTTTTGGCGTGCAAGCTGGTGGCGGAGCTACCGGTCAAGCCGCGGTCTTTGGTGGTCGGAACGGCATGATTGGGTTGGAGTTCGTATAGTTTGACCCCGGCTTTGAGCAAGGGCTTGCGGTATTTGACGTAGCCGGAATGGACGGCGGCAACATCGGTCGCTTGGAGGGAGTTGGTCAGGACGGTAACGTCCACGCCGTTGTGTATCAGTTTTTCTATGGCCTTAACGCCAGATTTTGTGGGCACAAAATAAGGGGAGACAAGGTAAACGCTTTTTTCAGGTTGCTTGAGGGCGTCTTGCAGGCGTTCGGAAATAGGCGGTTTGTGCCGGTCGCGGTCTAAGCCTTTAGCCGGGTCATCGCTGATCAGGCGTGTGCTGACACTTTGCCACTCCATAAGGTTGCTCTGCATTTTTTGATAGAGGTTGGAGTGTTCGATGCTTTGACGGTAGCGGATGAGCGTTTGATTTTTATCTTGGTCGGTGTAATCAAGCTCTGCCAATCCTTTTTGCAGGTTTCCTCGTTTGATGATGCTGGTTGCGTTATAAGCGGAATGGCTTGCCCAATAGCGGTCGAAGTCTTGGGAAACTTCGGTTACGACGCGGCCTGTGGCGAGGATATCGAGGTCGGCAAAGATGGTATCGTCGTTAACCTTAAAATATTCGTCGCCGATATTGCGTCCGCCCAAAATGGTGGCACGGTTGTCGGCGGTAAAGGATTTGTTGTGCATTCGGCGGTTAAGTCGCGGGAAGTCGGCAACGTAGCCGAGTGCACGCCATTTTCTGAAAATAAAGGGATTAAACAGACGGACTTCGATATTGGGATGATTGTCGAGTGCCAGAAGGAGATCATCCATGCCGTTGGTGTTGTTGTCGTCCAGAAGCAAACGCACACGGACGCCGCGTTCGGCCGCGCGATGAATCAGGTTGAAGAGAAGCTTGCCGGAGATGTCGTTGTGCCAGATATAGTACTGCAAATCGAGGGTATGGTCGGCGGATTCAATCAGGGCGGCACGGGCGACAAAGGCTTCATGGGCATCGTTCAGCAGATAGATATGGGAAACATCGGCCTTGGAGGGAATAGAAGGAATACCTAAGGCGCTGTCCAGTCGCGGCGTTGAAGGGATGTCAAGATAACTGCTTTGGGTGCGTTCGTCCAGTGATGGCAAAAACACGGCGCAACCGCCTAATAGCAGGGAATAAAGAAGAGGAAGATGAAATTTCATGGGAAACCGGTACAAACAATCCCTACCTAAATGACATTTAGGCAGGGATTGAATTGAAATTAGGTTGCTTGAATCAGCTTAGAAGGCAACATAATTTGCCGGATTGACCGGTTTGCCGTTTTGACGGATTTCAAAGTGCAACTGGGTACGGGATGCATCGGTATTACCCATGTGGGCAATGGTCTGGCCGCGTTTCACGGTTTGGTTTTCATTAACCAGCAGGCGTTGGTTGTGGCCGTACGCGCTCAAGAATGAGGAGTTGTGTTGGATGATGACCAAGTTGCCGTAACCGCGCAAGCCTGAGCCTGCGTAAACGACTTTACCGTCTGCGGCTGCAACAACAGGCTGGCCTTGCGCACCGGCGATATCTACACCTTTATTGCTGCCGCCGAAGTTGGCGATAACGTTACCGGTAGTCGGACGTTGCCATGTGATGCCGCTGACGTTGCGGCTGCTGCCGGTAGATACGGTTGGTGTATTTGCAGGCGTGCTAGGAGCCGGAGCAGTGGTTGTAGTTGTTGGAGTAGAAGGTTTGCTTGCAGAAGCTGCAGGTGCAACGTAGCCTTCAGGTTTCACGCGCAGGGTTTGACCAATGCTGATGGTGTTGTCGGCCAGGTTATTCCATGCACGCAGATTGTCTTGGGTAATGTTGTAGCGCTTGGAGATGTTGTAAACGGTATCGCCACGAACAACAGTATGTGTCGCTGCATTGATATCAACAGGCGCATAAGAAGGCGTGTAAGTGCCGGTGCTGCCGCTGTTGTACGTTGGAGTAGGTGTATTTGCCGGCGGAGTGTATGGCGCATCTGCCGCTGGGCTGGTGTTGGTATTGTAAGGCGCTGCACCGTAAGGATTATCAGCGGTAGAACTTGTTGTTGACCCACCGCTTTGTGTGCCGACGACTACAGGAGCCGGTTGTTGGCTGGCACAGGCTGCAAGTAATAAAACCAAAGCTGCCGATCCGGCATAAGATACACTTTTTTTCAACATGTTAATGACTTTCGTATTCGGGTAATTGTTCTCGTCGAGGCATATCATAATAAAAATATGCTTGTTTCTCAAGTGTTCGGCTGTTAGGGACTGTTAAGGCGCAGGATTTCTGACCAAAAGGAAGCGGTTTGCTCCATTTGTCCGTAGGCAGTCAAATCGACTTGCAGCGGGGTAATCGTGATGAAGCCGGACGCGCATTCGCCAAAGTCGGTACCTTCTTCGCTGTCGGAAACATCGCCGACCGGTCCAATCCAATAAATTTGTTCGCCACGTGGATTATACATGGGAACAATGCTTTGTTCATGATGACGGCGGCCGAGCCGTGTAATTTTTATGCCTTGGATATCCTCAGGTGCAACGGCAGGGATATTGATGTTCCATAAGATGGGTTCGGAAATAGGGCGTTTGAGAAAGTAGGAAAGCAGTATCCAAGCGGCTTTTTCCGCAGTTTCCCAATAACGGCCGCTGGAGTCGGCAAGTGAGAAAGCAATGGCGGGAATGCCCATCAGGTAGGCTTCCGTCGCGGCGGCAACCGTACCGGAATAAAGCGTATCGTCGCCCATGTTCGCGCCGTTGTTAATGCCGGACAAGACTAAGTCGGGTTTGAAGTCGGCAAGGGCATGCTGGCCGACATGAATGCAGTCGGTCGGAGTACCGTTAACATAGTAAAATCCGTTTTCCGCCTGTTTGAGTTGTAAAGGACGGTCTAAAGTCAGGGAATTGCTGACGCCGCTACGATCGCGTTCGGGCGCAACCACCCTGACATTGGCAAATTCTGCGCACACTCTTGCCAAAACAGCCAAACCGGGCGCAAGATAACCATCGTCGTTTGAGATTAATATGTTCATGTGACAATATTGTGTCTATCGGTAAGATGGACGGTATTGTACTGGTTTGCTTGAGCGATTGTCCATGAATCGGCAACGTTTGGGCGGAAAGGATAATAATGAAACATTATGAATTAGACCCCAAAGCTTTATTGGGCGGCGTGATTGCTTCAGACGGCAATCAGGAGATTGTTCAGCTTTCACTGCAGAAGTATAATGAAATTCCGGCATATGAGACGGATGCGATTATTTTGCTTTTGGTTTTAAACGGCAAAGCCGAAATCAAAACGGTGGATCAAGTTTTGCAGACCGAAGGCTTGCAAGTTATCCGTCTTGAGCCGATGGAGGCGCACAGCATTCGCGCGTTGGCTGATAACACCAATATTTTGGTTATCAAACAATTGATTCACGAAACCGGTCTCAGCAAACGTTTGAGATTTGGAAGTTGCTGTTTGTAATGGCAATAAAGGCCGTCTGAAAAATTTCAGACGGCCTTTTTAAAATCAACTAGATTTATTTCAAACCTTTTTTCACCAAATCTTCATAACCGCCATGGTTGGTTACGTTAGTGTAACCGGCTTTTTTCAGTTCGGTCAGCGCGGCTTCTGCTCGGCGGCCGCTGCGGCAGTAGAGGTTGATCGGTGCGTTTTTATCCGGGCTGACGGATTTGATGCGTTCAACGATTTGGTCGTGCGGAATATTGAGCGCACCTTGCAAATGGCCTTCTTTGAATTCTTCGGCAGAGCGGACATCAATCCAAACGCCTTTTGCTTTTACAGGTTGAGCCGCACTTTTTTCAACTTTAGGCATAGAGGCAGCGGAAGCGGCCAAAGGAGTTGCAACAGTGGCGGCAAAAAGTACGGCGGTCAGCAGTTTCTTCATGATTCAATCTCCTGTTAGATAGAAAATAATATAATAACTATATCAGTTTAGCATTTCATCAGGCCGTCTGAAAGGGGAGTTGTCTTTCAGACGGCCTGATTTTACAAGCTGATTAGCGTTGGGTTTCTACTGCTTCTAAGGCGCGCAAAGCATATGTATAAGCAGCACCTGCGTTTAGAGAAATAGCGGTGGCCAATGCGCCGGCGATTTCGCTGTCGGTTGCCCCTGCTTTGGCAGCGGCGGCTGCGTGCACGCTGATGCAGCTTTCGCAACGTGTGGTAATGGCAACGGCAATGGCGATCAGTTCGCGTGTTTTGGCATCCAGTGCTTCGGCGGCGGCTGCTTGTTCCAGCGCGCCGTAGGCTTGCAGCATTTTAGGATGGCTTTTGCCCAATTCGCCGAATGATTTTTTTACCAAGGCTGTGTGTTCAGGCCAATCTTTAAACATGATATTTCCTTTCTTGATGTATTTGGATAAGAATCAAAAAATCCTATCCGTTTGTGTTTGGTGTGTGTATTATTGCAATAATCAGACGAATAAAATCGTCAAAACATCTCATTTATTGGTAAAAAACACTATGGATATTTTAGATAGATTGGTCGAATTGGCGCAGATAAAGGGCAGTGTGGATGTTCAGTGCCTGTTTCAAGGGGAGTGGTATGTGCGGCATGAGCCCAAGCGTGCGCATGGTTTGGTGCATATCGTAACTGCCGGTTCGGGCTATATCCGAATTGATGGGGAGCAAGAGGCCAGGCTGCTGAGTGCGGGGGATATTATTTTCTTCCCGCGCAGCGTTGGGCATACTTTGAGCAGCGACAGCAGTTGTGAAAATTTCGGTGTTCGCGTGCTGACGGCTGAGAATGGTGCATTTAAAGTCAAGCAAAGTCATGCCGGTGGGGAGGCGGCTTTGCATCTTTTTTGCGCACGGTTTGAATATGAAGCGCAGGCGGATATGATGACGGGACTGCCTGATACCGTTTTATTGAACATTAACCATCCGTCTTTGCAGTATTTGGTGACCTTATTGCAATATGAGAGCAGTCAGGCTTTATCCGGCTCGGTAGCGGTTGTGAATGCATTGGCTTCGGTGTTGCTGGTATTTCTGCTTCGTGCCTGTTTGGAGAAAAATGAGGAAGCGCAATTAAGCGGTTTGCTGAATGGTTGGCAGGATAAACGTTTGCGGAATTTGCTTCAGGCAGTCGTCGAAAAACCGGAAGAAGAATGGAATATTGAGAAAATGACTGCGATGGCCAATTTGTCCCGCGCCCAATTGATGCGGGTATTTAAACAGCAGACGGGAACAAGCCCGCATGCTTTTGTAAACAGTATCCGCTTACAGCAGGGGGCGTTATTGTTGAAACAGACGGCGGATTCGGTTTTATCGGTTGCGCTTTCGGTCGGTTTTCAATCAGAAACGCATTTTGGTAAGGCATTTAAAAAGCAATATGGGATATCGCCGGGACAATATCGTAAAAATGACCGACCTGATGAAGCGGCGGTGCAGGCGGAAGAAATGCCGATTTATTTTATTTGAGCAAATCATAAAAGGCCGTCTGAAAGTGTAAAAGTGAAATCTAGGATTTCCAAAACACTTTTCAGACGGCCTTGATTTTAAAGCATGTCAATCAAACAGGATTAGTCCAGTTTTTTGAAATGGCGTCGGCGTTCCAACTCGCTCAGGTAGCGTTTGCGCAGACGGATGGATTGTGGCGTGATTTCAACCAGTTCGTCATCGTCGATAAACTCAACTGCGCCTTCCAAAGTCAATTTGATAGGCGTGGTCAGGCGGACGGCTTCATCAGTACCGCTGGCACGGATGTTGGTCAGTTTTTTACCTTTCAGAGGGTTTACCACCAAGTCGTTATCACGGCTGTGGATACCGATAATCATGCCTTCGTAGACTTTATCGTTTGGAGAAACGAACATACGGCCGCGGTCTTCCAAGTTCCACAGGGCGTAAGCAACGGCTTCACCTTGCTCTTGAGAAACCAATACGCCATTGTGTCGGCCGGGCATATCAGGTTTAACCGGAGCATAGTCGTCAAAAACGTGGCTCATCAAGCCGGTACCGCGGGTCAAGGTCATAAATTCACCTTGGAAACCGATCAGGCCGCGTGCAGGAATATGGTATTCCAAACGTGTACGACCGTTACCGTCGCTTTCCATATTGGTCAATTCGCCGCGGCGGCGGCCAAGTTCTTCCATGACCGCGCCTTGGTTTTCATCCGGTACGTCCACAGTCAGATTTTCGTAAGGCTCGCATTTTTGACCGTCAATTTCACGGAATACCACGCGCGGTTTGCCGACTGCCAATTCAAAGCCTTCGCGGCGCATGTTTTCCAGCAAAATGGTCAAGTGCAATTCACCGCGGCCGGAAACGCGGAAGACATCGGCATCGGCAGTGTCTTCAACACGCAGGGCAACGTTGGTCAGCAATTCTTTTTGCAGGCGGTCGCGGATTTGGCGGGAAGTTACGAATTTGCCTTCAGTACCGGCCAAAGGAGAAGTATTGACCATAAAGTCCATGGTCAGTGTCGGCTCGTCCACGCTCAACATCGGCAAGCCTTTGGGGTTGTCTTTGTCGGTAATGGTTACGCCGATACCGATGTCTTCAATACCGGAAATAATCACGATGTCGCCGGCCTCAGCTTCTTCCAAAGGTACGCGTTCCAAGCCTTGGAAGCCCAACAGCTGATTGATTCGGCCTTGGGCGACTTGTTCTTCATGATTCATGACGGCAACGACTTGGCCGGGTTTGATGCGGCCGTTCAGGATGCGGCCGATACCGAGGCGGCCGGTGTAGTTGTCGTAGTCCAGTTGGGAAATTTGCAGTTGCAACGTTTCGTCCGCGCTGCCGCTTGGTGCAGGCGTGTGTTTTAAGATGGTCTCAAACAGAGGACGCATATCGTTGCTCTCGTCGGTTTCTTCCAATTTGGCAAAGCCGGAGAGGCCGGAAGCATAAACGATAGGGAAGTCCAATTGTTCGTCTGTTGCACCTAAGCTATCGAACAATTCGAATGTTTGGTCGATAACCCAGCTTGGACGGGCAGACGGTTTGTCGATTTTATTAATGACGACGATCGGTTTCAGACCCAAAGCCAAGGCTTTTTTGGTCACGAAACGGGTTTGCGGCATAGGGCCTTCTTGTGCGTCAACCAACAGTACGACACAGTCGACCATGCCCAATACACGTTCCACTTCGCCACCAAAATCGGCGTGTCCCGGGGTATCTACGATGTTGATATGGTAGCCTTCATATTCGATGGCGGTATTTTTAGCGAGAATGGTAATGCCGCGTTCTTTTTCAAGATCGTTGCTGTCCATGACGCGTTCTTCGACTTGCTGGTTGGAACGGAATGTACCGGACTGACGCAGCAATTGGTCAACTAATGTGGTTTTGCCATGGTCGACGTGGGCGATGATGGCAATATTGCGGATTTGTTTCATGATGATTTATGTGTTTCAGCTAGGTGCTTAAAAAAAAGATAACTGGTAATTATAGCACGATTCCTAAATGTTGACGGAGTGGATGATTCAAAAAAATGAGGCAAAAGCAGTTGAGAATAATTCATAATTAAATTTGATTGATTTTGTTGGATTATTTGCTTTTATTTATGGTTAACGAATGTAAATGTTTTTGAATAATGCAATGGATTCTTAATAACAATGTCAAAAAATTGTTATTAAAAACAGGGGATTAATTTTTCAGACGGCCTTTTAGGCAGGTTAAATTTTTTGATAATTGTTTGTATTTTAAATAGAAAATTTGTCAAAAGTGCTACTTGTGCATACAATTACCTCATTCCCTAACAACACACGAATCTTCATTTCGTGATTATCAACTTTTAAAAGAAAGAGAAAGAATTATGCAAGGCAACCAAGCAGTTATTGATTACATGAACGAATTATTGTCTGGTGAGTTGGCTGCTCGCGACCAATATTTTATTCACTCTCGCATGTACTCTGAATGGGGTTACACCAAATTGTTCGAACGTTTGAGCCACGAGATGGAAGAAGAAACCACTCACGCCGAAGACTTCATCCGTCGTATCCTGATGTTGGGCGGTACGCCTAAAATGACCCGTGCCGAACTGAACATCGGTACTGACGTAATTTCTTGCCTGAAAGCAGACTTGAACACTGAATACGAAGTACGCGATGCGCTGAAAAAAGGTATCAAATTGTGCGAAGAAGCTCAAGACTATGTTACCCGCGATTTGATGGTTGCCCAACTGAAAGACACTGAAGAAGATCACGCTCACTGGTTGGAACAACAACTGCGTCTGATCGAATTGGTCGGCGAAGGCAACTACTACCAAAGCCAACTGTAATCTAGCCTATAACATATAAGGAGCTGAATATGAAAGGCGATCGCTTAGTTATTCGCGAGCTGAACAAAAACTTAGGTTTGTTGCTGATTACCATTAACCAATACTTCCTGCATGCCCGCATTTTGAAAAACTGGGGTTTTGAAGAATTGGGCGAACACTTCTTCAAACAATCCATCCGCGAAATGAAATCCGCAGACGATTTGATCGAGCGTATTTTGTTCTTGGAAGGCCTGCCTAATCTGCAAGAATTGGGTAAACTGTTGATCGGTGAATCTACCGAAGAAATCATTGCCTGCGATCTGAAAAAAGAGTATGAAAAACATGATGCTCTGGTTGCAGCCATCGCTCTTGCAGAAGAGCAACAAGACTACGTCAGCCGTGATTTGTTGGAAAAACAAAAAGACATCAACGAAGAACACATCGACTGGCTTGAAACTCAGCAGGAATTAATTGGTAAAGTTGGTTTGCCAAACTACCTGCAAACAGCGGCGCAAGAGGACTAAAACACAAACCACTGCCAAATATAGCAGTCCCTGCTCCCATCAACGGCATATCTTTACGATATGCCGTTTTCTTTTGTGGAAATGCTTAAAGGCCGTCTGAATGTTCAGACGGCCTTGATTTTATATCGCTTTCAAACGGTATAGATAAGTAGTTTCCTTGTTTCTGGCAAACGCCAAAGGATCGGATTCATCTATTGCTTTTTTGTGTTGCGGTTTGGTTTTCAAAATATCGACTACATTGAGTGAGGCCGTCTGAAAGCATTGGTTTAGAAAGTCTTTATCACGCAAATGCAAGTGTTCTGCCAAATCTGAAATAATCAGCCAAGCTTCGCCGTTTGGATTTAAGTGATGACGTACGCCGTTAATGAAGGCTGTCAACATGGCATTGTTTGGGTCGTAAAGTGCAGTCTCAATAGCGGAGGTCGGTTTTGCCGGCAGCCAAGGCGGATTGCAGATGATAAGGTCGGCGCAAGTTTCGGGAAATAAATCAATCGATTGGATGTTGACGGCTTTATCCAAGCCTAGGCGTTTGAGGTTTGCTGTGGCACAGGCAATTGCTTTGGGGTTGGTGTCTGTGGCAATGATGTCGGGTATGCCTCGTTTGGCCAAAATTGCGGCAATAACACCTGAGCCGGTGCCGATGTCAAAGGCTGTCTGAATATTGGGAGCGAGTGGTGCTTGGGCGATTAAATCCAAATATTCGCCACGCAGTGGAGAGAATACGCCGAAAGGAACATGGATTTTTCCGTCTAGCTGCGGAATGTCTATGCCTTTTTTGTGCCATTCGTGTGCACCGATAAAACCCAATAATTGATTCAGCGGCAAAAGAAACGGTTTGTCGTTTGGTGTTTCGTAAACATCGCACAGAGCAGCGTAGATGTCGGGTACGCGTGCATTGTCCAGTTGAAAATTCGGTTGAATTTCAACGGCAAGCATATTGAGCAAACGGCTTTGCTGAGCTTGTTTCATACGGTGGGCGTGAAAGGCCGTCTGAATATCGGCAGGTGCGTCTTTCTTTTTTTCAGACGGCCTGCGGATACGTTTTTTCATTGCGGCCAAGACTTGCTTGGCATTGTGAAAATCGCCAGTCCAAACAGTTGCAGTTTGCGCGTGGGCATTTTTTAAGATTTCTGCTGCGCCTACTTCTTGTATGTAAACCGCCTGCTTGGGTGGCTTTTGTGTGCTTTCGTTGCGCCATTCGATGTCGGAGCGGCTGGTAGGGATGGTATGGGGCATAATGTGTTTCAAATCGTGAAAATAGAGGATTAGTTTACTATATTTAGGATGTGTTCGGTTTGAGAGGAGCTTTTAATAGTCTCAATTAGACAAAATGTATAAAAATTTCTCAATTTTTAAAATTTACACCAATATTTTTATAAAAATAGATTGTCATTTTGTCTAAAATGAGTATAATGCAAAACCAGAACATAATAATCTTAATCAGATTTGGACAAGGAACATCATGCAATTAGACATTGACCGTTTGGTTGCCTATTTTGGCGGCGTAAACGCGCTGGCCGAAGCCCTGAAACAGCACGACCCGGAAAATGCTGCGACCACAGCGGCTATCTACAAATGGCGTACACGCGGTTCCCTGCCTTTGGTTCAGTTGCAAAAACTGACCGCTTTGGCGGAAGCGCAAGGCAGACCGCTTGATTTGAATGCTTTTTTACAAAAAAATGAATCTCTGGAGAGAACAGAAATGACACAAACCAACCGCGTTATCATTTTCGATACCACCATGCGCGACGGCGAGCAGTCGCCCGGTGCATCCATGACCAAAGAGGAGAAAATCCGTATTGCCCGCCAGTTGGAGAAAATGGGCGTGGATGTGATTGAGGCGGGTTTTGCCGCCGCCAGTCCGGGCGATTTTGAATCGGTTAATGCGATTGCCAAAATCATTACTAAATCTACAGTTTGCTCATTGGCGCGTGCCGTTGAAAACGATGTGCGTAAAGCAGGCGAAGCTGTTTCCCCTGCGCCGAATAAACGTATTCACACTTTTATCGCCACCAGCCCGATCCACATGGAGCACAAACTGAAAATGAAGCCGCAGCAGGTCATCGATGCGGCGGTCAAAGCGGTAAAAATTGCTAAAGAATACACCGACGATGTGGAATTTTCCGCCGAAGACGCCGTGCGTTCGGATTTGGACTTCCTCGCCAAAATCTTTACAGCGGTTATCGAAGCGGGCGCGACCACCATCAATATTCCCGATACTGTCGGCTACTCCATCCCTTCCGTGTGGTACGAGCGTATCAGCAACATCATCAAAAGCGTACCCAACGGCGACAAAGTAGTCTGGTCGACCCACTGCCACAACGATTTGGGGATGGCGGTTGCCAACTCGCTGGCCGCCGTTCAGGCAGGCGTGCGCCAGGTGGAATGCACCATCAACGGTTTAGGCGAACGCGCAGGCAATGCCAGCCTTGAAGAAATCGTGATGGCGTTGAAAGTGCGTCATGATTTGTTCGGCTTGGAAACCGGCATCGATACCACGCAAATCGTGCCGGTATCCAAACTGGTGTCCACCATTACCGGTTATCCGATTCAGCCAAATAAAGCGGTAGTTGGCGCAAACGCCTTTGCACATGAATCAGGCATCCACCAAGACGGCGTGTTGAAACACCCTGAAACCTATGAAATCATGACGGCCGAATCAGTCGGCTGGTCAACCAACCGCCTGACTTTGGGCAAACTCTCCGGTCGCAGCGCATTCCGCAGCAAGCTGGCAGATTTGGGCATCGAATTGGAAAGCGAAGAGGCGTTGAATGCGGCATTTGCCCGCTTCAAAGAACTCGCCGACAAAAAACGCGAAATCTTTGATGAAGATTTGCACGCTTTGGTGTCTGACGAAATGGGCAATATGAATACCGAAAGCTACAAATTCATTTCCCAAAAAATCAGTACCGAAACCGGTGAAGAACCGCGCGCCGATATTGTGTTCAGTATTCGCGGCGAAGAAAAACACGCTTCCGCTAGCGGATCAGGCCCTGTTGATGCCATCTTCAAAGCCATTGAAAGCGTGGCGCAAAGTGGCGCAACCTTGCAGATTTACTCTGTCAATGCGGTAACTCAAGGTACAGAAAGCCAAGGTGAAACTTCCGTCCGCCTGCAACGTGGCGACCGTGTGGTCAACGGCCAAGGTGCAGATACCGACGTGTTGGTGGCAACTGCCAAAGCCTACCTCTCCGCATTGAGCAAACTGGAATTCGGCCAAGCCAAGCCAAAAGCGCAAGGCAGAGGCATGATTTAATGCTTTGAACAAGTAAAGGCCGTCTGAAAACGTTGTAATACGTTTCAGACGGCTTTTTTATTAGTCCGAAGAACCAGCTCGGTTATTGAAGTTTCAGCAGCCTATCTTGTTCGACGGACAATACGCCGTTTACCTTTTTAAAATAGGCAATGGCATCTTCAATCTTGGTCTTGGAAGACGGACGAATAGCAATACCGTTCAGGTTTTTGTATTCATAAATCAAACTTGCACCGGAGGCTTTGACTGCTTTTAGCAATGGCGCAGAACCGGTTTGTGCATCATAGAAGATAATCAGGTTGCCGGTAGTATCTTGGGCTTGTTGCTGAGATGGAGTAGCGTTTGATTGGGCAGGAATACTTGGGCTTTGGCAGGCACAAAGTAGGGTGGAGAGTAGGATGAATGCCAGGGGTTTCATGATGTTGATTTAATTTGATCAATAAACAAGGCCGTCTGAAAAGTGTAAAACGAAATCTAAGTTTCCTTTTACAACTTTCAGACGGCCTTAGTCCGTTATGCTTCAGGCAATTCCATGGCTAGAACGGTTTGCTCTTGTTTGGCACGGAAAGCCGCCAATTTTTCAGCCAATTCAGGATTTTCGTTGGCCAAAAGTGAAATGGCAAACAGCGCTGCATTGGCCGCACCGGCTTCGCCAATGGCAAATGTGGCAACAGGAACGCCTTTGGGCATTTGCACAATCGAAAGCAGGGAGTCTTCGCCGCGCAGATATTTGCTGGGAACGGGAACGCCTAAGACGGGAACCGTGGTTTTGGCAGCGACCATGCCCGGCAAATGCGCTGCGCCGCCTGCGCCGGCAATGATGGCTTTGATGCCGCGTTCGCGTGCGGTTTCGGCGTATTCAAACATCAAATCAGGCGTACGGTGTGCGGAGACGACACGCGCTTCGTATTCAACGCCGAATTCTTTGAGAAATTGTGCTGCCTGCTGCATCACCGGCCAATCGCTGTTGCTGCCCATAATAATGCCGACTTGGATCATGAGGAGTTCCTTTTGCTTGAATGGATTAAGGGTAAAAAATATTCAGACGGCCCTGGGGATGACAAGGCCGTCTGAACGTTTATCTTTGTTTGAGACTGATGGAAGCGCGTTTTGCCGCTTCGCTGTTGGGGAAGCTTTGTATCAGTTTGCGCCATGTGCTGCGGGCGATGTCTTTTTGTTGCAGTTTGTATTGGCACTGGCCGATGCTGTACATTGCATCAGGAGCTTGCGGGCTGTTGCGGAATCGGTTGGTGTAGCGGTTGCCGATTTCGATAACGGATTCGCAGTTGCCCAGACGCTGTTGGCTTTGCAGAAGTAGATACATATTGCGGCGGGCAATTTCGCTGCCGTTGCCGCCGTCGGCTTCTTTCAAAATGGCTACTGCGGCGGAGAAGTTGTTGCGCTGATAGTATTTTTGCGCTTGGTTATAAAGGCGCAGTTCGTTTTGTGCGGCTGAGTCTGTTTCAGACGGCACGCCGCCGCCATTGGCCAAATAGTTCATTTTCAGCTTGCGGTCGTCCAAACGCTGGGCTTTGGGTTTGGGAGCCAAAGGGGTTGGACGTTTGATGGTTCGCTGTTGTTCCAATGTGTGCAGGCGTTGATTTAATTCTTCAACGGTGCGTTCCAGTCGGGCGATTTGTATGCCCAAGTGGTCAATCTGGGTTTGTTCGTCCAAGCGCGGATAGGGAATATTTTTTTCAGGCAAAGGCTCACGCGGAATATCCGGCAGGACAAAGTTGGCATTGTCGGCAGGTTGATGGGGATGGGAAACGGCGCATGATGCGGCCAATAGAGTAAGAGGTAAAAGAAACAGGGAACGTGATAATGTTTTCATCAGATTGTGTCGTTTTATTTTTTTAGCAGCAGTGTCAAACCGTCGCCGATAGGCAGGGTAATGGGGATAATGCGTGTATCGTGCGGCAGGTTTTGGTTGAAATGGCGCAGGATATCCAAGCTGGGCGGATCGTTTTCGGCAGCTTCATTCATGACGCGCCCACCCAACAAGATATTGTCGATGGCAATCACGCCGCCACTCCGTACCAGTTGCAAACAGCGTTCAAAATATTTCGGCGTAGGCGGTTTGTCGGCATCGATAAGCGCCAAGTCGTAGCTTTCCGATTCGCCTTGCGCAATCAAATCGTCCAAAGTCAGCAAAGCCGGCTGCAGATGAAGCGAGATTTTATGCGCTATGCCTGTGGCCTGCCATGTTTCGCGGGCAATATCGGTAAAGGTTACATTGATGTCGCAAGCCGTGATTTTGCCGTCTTCGGGGAGGGCGAGCGCCATGGCGGTGCTGCTGTAACCGGTAAAGACACCAACTTCCAAATATTTTTTGGCATTCAATAACTTGGCCAACCACACCAACATGGCCGCCTGCTCTTGGGCGATAGCCATCTTTCCCAGACGATGTGATTGGGTACGCTCACGCAATGCGGTCAAAACGGGATGTTCGTGCTGACCGATGCTGTTGAGGTACTGCTGTAACGCCGGATCGGTATTGTGGGTGTTGGTCGTCATACCGATACGGTTTAGTCTTGATAGTAGGTGTAAGGTTTTTTGTTGACTTTGGCCGCTTCAAATTCAGCCTGTTCGGCCGGATTAAGGGTTACATCCCACAGTAAATGGCGGTTTTCGAGGCGTTGCGCTTCTAATTCGGGATGGTCGGCCATGAGTTTGTCGAGGAATTGGGTAGCTTCAGATTTGTAGTGGTACATGATGTTTTGCCTGAATCGTTGTCAGACCGTTATTATAGCCGATATTTTTTGTCAATACGCTAATTAATCGAACTTCCATAAGGTATAATGGCACGTCTTTTTTAGGCCGTCTGAAGCCTTTGCTCAATGTTTTGCCCCTTCTGCGGCAGAATATTGTGCAAAGGCTTAAGCCAGACAAGTTTCAGACGGCCTTTTTTATTGTGAAAAGAGCTGCTTATGTTAAAAAAATGGCTGCATAAAGTGTTGCCTAAAAAACACGTCAAGTCGTTGCCCGAAAAGGAAATTATCCCACTTGAGCAACACGGTATCCATGCGGATATGTTGAGCTTTGCCGCTGAGAAAATTGCCAAACGCCTGCATGAAGCCGGTTTTCAGGCTTATGTTGTAGGGGGGGCCGTTCGGGATTTGTTGCTCGGGGTTGAACCCAAAGATTTTGATATTGCAACCGATGCCACACCGGAGCAAATCCGTAAAATATTCCGCCGCAGCCGCATTATCGGCCGCCGCTTTCAAATCGTCCATGTGATGATTGGTCCCGAAACCATTGAAGTGACGACGTTCCGTGGTGGCGATAAGGTTCAGCAGAATGCGCAAGGCCGCATTATGAAGGACAATACTTACGGCAGCATTGAAGAAGATGCCATGCGCCGCGACTTTACTTGCAATGCGCTGTATTACGACCCGATTAAAGAGGAAATTTGGGATTTCCATCAAGGCGTGGCTGATGTTGCCGATAAGAAATTGGTGATGATAGGTAATCCTGCCGAACGCTATCAGGAAGATCCTGTCCGTATTCTTCGCGCCGTCCGTTTGTCGGGTAAGTTGGGCTTTGAAGTGGAAGAGCAAACTGCTTTGCCGATTGCCGAATATGCAGGCCGTCTGAAAAATGAACCGGTGGCCCGTCTTTTTGACGAAATCATGAAAATCCTGTTTTCCGGCCATTCCCGTGCCTGTTTGAAACGGTTGAACGAGTTGGGTATTCCCGAAGGCATCCATCCGCTTTTAGATGCCTTGAAAACTGCCGAAGCAGCCGACAAACGTATGATTATGTTGGCTTTGAAAAATACCGATGAGCGTCTTCGTGCGGATAAGTCCGTTTCCGTCGGTTTTGTATTGGCGGCGGTATTATGGCCGACACTAAACGCCATTTGGCAACGCAATCAAAGCCATGGTCAAAAACCTGTCCCTGCGTTGATGGATGCGATGAACACCATGCGCGATACGGTGGAGAAAGGTTGGGGCGTACCGCAAAGATTCTCTGCAACCATGCGTGAAATCTGGCAATTTCAGCCGCAATTTGACAATATGCGCGGCGCGCGCCCGTATCGTCTGTTGGCGCAAGCCCGTTTCCGTGCTGCTTATGACTTCCTGATTTTGCGTAGCGAAGTTGGCGAGGTTGATAAAGAGATGGCTTCTTGGTGGACAACTTTCCAGCATGCCGATGAGGAAACCCGTCAGCAAATGACTGCGGCCAATGATCACAAACGTCAGAAACAAAGTGGATCAACTGATGGCAAACCTAAACGCCGCCGACGCCGTTCGAAAAAGAAAACCACTGAGGCTGAATAAATTATCAAAATAAATTTAAGGCCGTCTGAAACGATTAAATCTTTTGAGATTTGGTTTTCAGACGGCCTTTTTACATTCCAATAAAAACCGCAGGTCTTTCAACCTGCGGTTTGCTTTTATGATTTGTTTTCTTCGCTGTCGAGGAAGCTGCGGAGGCGGTCGCTGCGGGTAGGATGGCGCAGCTTGCGCAGGGCTTTGGCTTCGATTTGACGGATACGTTCACGGGTTACGTCAAATTGTTTGCCGACTTCTTCGAGCGTGTGGTCGGTATTCATATCGATACCGAAACGCATACGCAACACTTTGGCTTCGCGCGGCGTCAGGCTTTCAAGGATTTCTTTGGTTACTTCGTGCAGGCTGGTGTACATCGCAGCTTCTGCCGGCGCAACGTTGTTGGCATCCTCGATGAAGTCGCCCAAGTGCGAATCGTCGTCGTCGCCAATCGGTGTTTCCATGGAAATCGGCTCTTTGGCGATTTTCATGATTTTGCGGATTTTGTCCTCCGGCATTTCCATCAACTCGGCCAGTTTGGCGGAATCAGGTTCTTCACCGGTTTCTTGCAGGTATTGGCGCGAGATACGGTTCATTTTGTTGATGGTTTCAATCATGTGAACCGGAATGCGGATGGTACGCGCTTGGTCGGCGATGGAACGGGTAATCGCTTGACGGATCCACCATGTGGCGTAAGTCGAGAACTTATAGCCGCGGCGGTATTCGAATTTGTCCACCGCTTTCATCAGGCCGATATTGCCTTCTTGAATCAAATCAAGGAACTGCAAGCCGCGGTTGGTGTATTTTTTGGCAATGGAAATAACCAAACGCAAGTTGGCCTGAATCATTTCTTGTTTGGCGGCTGAGGTTTCTTTTTCGCTCAACACCATGTTTTTGTTGATTTCTTTCAACTCTTCAATGGAAATGCGGGTTTCGGTTTCCATATTGGCCAACTCGGCTTGTTTTTCAAGGATGGCGTGGCGGAAACGATCTAAGGCATTTGCCCATACTCGGCCTTTGGCTACTTCTTTTTCAACCCATTCCAAATCGGTAATGGCAGGCAGGAAGTTTTCGATGAAGTAGTCGCGTTCCATACGCACGCGGTCGATGCAGATATCGCGAATTTCGCGTTCGAGTTTGCGGATGTTTTCAACGCGGCTGCGCAGGTTGCTGCTCAAATTTTCGATTTGGCGTGTGGCAAAACGGACTTCCAGCAGTTTGTTGGCAATGGCATCGCGGTGTTTCAGGTAGTTGGCGTGTTGGCTGCCGTGTTTTTCCAGCTGCTTGATCATTTTGCCGTATTCGCTCTCGATAAAGGCGAAATGTTCCAACACTTTTTGTTTCAGTTCTGCCAAATGGGCGGCGGACATGGCTTCGGAATCACTGCCGGAGTCATCTTCATCATCTTCGTCGTCATCTTCGACTTCGCTGTCGGTTTCGCCTTCTTCATCGTCAGGTTTGGCATTTTCCAAATGACCCAGACCCAATTCGTTTAACAAAACTTCATTAGGGTCGATGATGGCTTCAACCACTTCATCTACGCGAATTTCGTCGTTGCGGACTTGTTCGATCAAAGCCAAAATCTCGGCAATCGAACCCGGGCAGGCAGAAATGGCCTGCACCATGTTTTTCAATGCATTTTCGATTTTTTTGGCAATAATGATTTCGTCTTCGCGTGTCAACAAATCGACTTGGCCCATTTCACGCATATACATGCGCACAGGGTCGGTTGTACGGCCGAATTCGGAATCTGCGCTGGAAAGTGCCGCTTCGGCTTCTTCAACGGCATCGTCGTCGGTCAGGGCGGCGGCATTGTCGCTCAAGAGGATGTCTTCAGCATCAGGAGCCTGCTCGGTTACCTGGATACCCAAGCCGGAAATCATGCTGACGATGTTGTCGATTTGCTCGGCGTCGGACATATCGTCGGGCAGCGCGTCGTTAATTTCGGAATAAGTGATGTAGCCGCGTTCCTTACCCATAATAATGAGTTGACGCAGACGGGCGCGCTGCTCTTCGATACTCAAGGGACGGTTGTCATCTTGGTCTTGGTATTCTTCGTAGTTTTGGTTTTTAGACATGGATTGCTCTCTAGGTTGATAGGATGCCGACGGTTTACGGTGATGTGGCCGTACCTGAAGGCGGAGCAGAGCTTTTTGTTGTGAAATCAGATTTCACTTTAATACTCTGAGGCCGTCTGAAAATATTACGGATGGAGTGTTCTGCGTATCATGTTTCGCAGCGTGTGTTTAGATTGTTCAGACGGCCTGAGGGGTTAGTTTTGCTTTGCCGTCAAAAGCGACAGCAATAGTCTTTTTTCATTTTCGGTCAAACCGGTTTGAATACTTTTTTGCTTTAAAGTTTCGATTTGACTGTATTTTAATTCATTTAACAACTTTTTCATGCCGATTTGGAAACTTTCGCAATCTTCTTCGTCATCCCCTTCCATTTCTTCAGAGTGAAGGGTTGATAAAAAGATTTGATTGACGGTTTCCTCATAGGGCGAACCGCGCATATATTCAAGCACTTGTGCCGTTGCCGGAATCGTGGCGTGATTTTTGATGGTTTCGGCCAAATTGGCAAGGCAGGCAAAGTCGCCGCTTAACGCCAGATAATCGGGCAGGTCTATATATGAAGCCCAAGCCGGATTTATCAAGAGGCTGCGAATTTGCCTTTGCACCAGTGTCAGCATGGTTGGCTGTTTGACAGAAATGGGCGGCAGTTTGTAACTTTTTTGTTTGACGTGCCGCTTGGGCGCTTCTTGTCCGAGTAACTGGGCGAGGTTGTCAGGATCAATACCCACCAACTCGCTGAGTTTTTGTTTCAGGAGATAGCCCAATGCCGGCGCGGTAATTTGCGCTAAAAGTGGGGAACTGGTTTTGACCAATTCTGCTTTGCCTTCTTGTGTATTGAGGTTGAGGTCGTCTGAAAGATGTTCCCAAAAGTATTCCGAAAGGGGCTTGCTTTGGTTTAACAAGGCATCTTCAAATTGCGTCTTACCGTAGGCGCGAATGTAGCTGTCGGGGTCGTGTTCTTCGGGCAGGAAGAGAAAATGCAGCGATTTATCGTCTTTTAATTGCGGCAACGCATTTTCCAGCGCACGCCAAGCCGCTTTACGTCCCGCGCCGTCGCCGTCAAAACAAAAATAAATACTGTCGGCCTGACGCATCAGGATTTTGACATGTTCCGCCGTGGTTGCCGTACCTAAAGCCGCTACGCCGTAGCCGATACCGAACTGCGCCAAAGCGACCACGTCCATGTAGCCTTCGACCACCAAAATCCGTCCGACCTCTTTTACGGCAGCACGCCCTTCATATAGCCCGTAAAGATTTTTCCCTTTATCGAACAAAGGCGTATCTGGTGAGTTCAGGTATTTGGGTTTGGAGTCGTCCAATACGCGGCCGCCAAAGCCGATGACCTGCCCACGCGGATTACGGATAGGAAACATAATCCGATGGCGAAAGCGGTCGTAATGTTTGCCCTCATTGTCGATGACCATGCCCGTATCCACCAACGCAGTATTCGGATAGGGTTGGAACACTTGTGCCAAAGGCTGCCAGCCGTCGGGCGCATAGCCCAGACCATAATGCGCGATGACTTCCGCACTCAAGCCGCGTTTGTCTAAATAAGCCTTCGCTGCCGGATTGAATTTCAACTGTTGCGCGTAAAAATCCGCTGCCGCCGCCGTCGTTTCTTCCAAAGTCTGCTGTTTTTTCTTACGTTCGGCACGGATTTCGGGATTGTCTTCCTGCCCGCGCACTTTAGGCACCGTCATGCCCACACGGTCGGCGAGAAACTGCACCGCCTCCGGAAACGACAGCCCCTGATGTTCCATCACAAAACCAATCGCCGAACCATGCGCCCCGCAACTGAAACAATGGTAAAACTGCTTGGTCGGGCTGACCGAAAACGACGGCGTCTTTTCCTTGTGGAATGGACAACAAGCCATATAGTTCGCCCCGCCTTTCTTCAGCGGAACCTGCTCGTCGATAATATCGACAATATCGACTTTGGACAAAAGCTCGTCAATGAAATCAGATGGAATCATGGTTCGGCTAAAGAGGATGGACGGAAAACATTTCAGACGGCCTTATAAACAGACAAAGGCCGTCTGAAAATGGAATTTCGAATGAGGGTTGAAATGAGTTTTGTATTATAGCAAATTGTTGTCATACATGTGTCCTATCCTTTTGAAGTAGAGTATTAATCATCGTATTTCATTCATTATATAAGATAGATATGATGTAGCTAACGCAAAGGCCGTCTGTAAGATATTCAGACGGCCTTTGCTGTTGTCTTATTTTGCGATTCAGTTGCGCTTTCATGGCATGAATATGATAATGAACACATATTCCAGATTTTAGAAAGCTAGTTTCTCATGAAAGATTTTGCCCGTTTGCTCAACCATCCCGATATTTCCTTTTCTCCGATTCCAAATACTATTAAAGTTGATAATCCTGCAACAGGTGAGGCTTTGGCGTTTGTCCGTAAGACTGATTCAGACGGCCTGAAGCTTTTGATTCAAAAGGCGGAGGCGGCACAAAAATTGTGGGCGGCAAAAACTGCGTTGGAGCGCGCCGATGTGTTGTGGCGTTGGTATTTTCTGATGAAGGAAAACAAAGAAGAACTGGCGCGCATCATGACGATGGAACAGGGCAAAAGCTTGACCGAGGCGCGCGGCGAAATCAATTATGCGGCTTCGTTTGTGCGCTGGTTTGCGGAAGAGGCGCGGCGGATTGACGGCGATGTACTGACGAGTGTGAAAGCGTCGCAAAAACTGGTTGTGTTAAAACAGCCTATCGGCGTTACCGCTGCGATTACGCCGTGGAATTTCCCGTCTGCGATGATTGCGCGTAAGGCTGCACCTGCTTTGGCGGTGGGCTGCGCGATGATCGTCAAACCTGCATCGCTCACGCCTTTGAGTGCGTATGCGTTGGCTGTACTGGCCTACGAAGCGGGTGTGCCTCAGGATTTATTGCCTGTTGTCAGTGGTAGTGCTTCGGAAATCAGCCATGAATTTGCTACAAATCCGATTGTGCGCAAAATCAGCTTTACCGGCTCGACCGAAGTCGGCGCGAAAATTTTTGCCGACAGCGCGGCGGACATTAAAAAACTCAGTTTGGAACTGGGCGGCAACGCGCCGTTTATCGTGTTTGACGATGCCGATTTGGACAAAGCCGTCGAAGGCGCACTCGCCAGCAAGTTCCGCAACAGCGGCCAGACCTGCGTCTGCACCAACCGCGTTTATGCTCAATCCGGCATTTACGAAGAATTTTGCCGTAAATTGAGTGAAAAAGTGGCTGCGCTCAAATTGGGCAACGGCTTGGATGAAGGCGTGAACCAAGGGCCGCTGATTGAGGAAAAAGCGGTAGAGAAAGTTGAGCAGCACATCACCGACGCGCTCGCTAAAGGCGCGGTTTGTCAGACCGGCGGTAAACGTAGCGCATTGGGCAGAACGTTTTTCGAGCCGACCGTCTTAAGCGGCGTTACGGCGCAAATGGCGGTGGCGCGCGAAGAAACCTTCGGGCCGTTGTGTCCAGTGTTCCGCTTTGAAACCGAAGCCGAAGTCATCGCGGCCGCCAACGATACGGAATACGGTTTGGCAGCTTACCTTTTTACCTCCGATACCGCCCGCCAGTGGCGCGTCGGCGAAGCCTTGGAATACGGCATGGTCGGCATCAATACGGGCTTAATCAGTAATGAAGTAGCACCGTTTGGCGGCGTGAAACGCAGCGGTTTGGGACGTGAGGGTAGCAAATACGGTGCGGACGAATATCTGGAATTGAAATATTTGTGCATTGATGTAGCGGAATAAGGCTGCACAGTAAAGGCCGTCTGAAATTCGGTTTTCAGACGGCCTTTTTTAAACGCAGAAAAGGTATCGGATAATTTTCATATTGTGAGAACGATCTTTATAAAAAGCAAAACCATAAGAAACAAAGTTGCAAAAATTTTGTCACATGTTTATAAAATTAGTTTGATAACTATTTTGATGTTTTTAATCTTGTTGGATGTGTATTTCAAGTTTCTAGCTGTAGTTTTTTGAGTGATGGCAGCGGAAATTTTGGATAATACAACCGTGAGCAAGGAAGGATTGTTTTTTTGCTCACACAGTGTGGCTCATATCGATAGCGTGGGAACTTTATCTAGGCTGCAATTTTGTGGTGTGACTTTTATAAAAAAGGTGATGTGAATGTTGAAGAAATTTTTAGTCCTGTTTTGCGTAGCTTTCACCGGCGCATGCAGTTCCTTTGATGGAGACGATTTGACAAATGGCTCATATTCTCAAGGGAAACGGCTTGATCCGAATTGTGATCATTATGCTGTCGGCGGTAGTGGCGGCGGTTGTACACCGTCAGGTCAATGGCATCTTAAAGATAAACAAGGACAAAGAGTGCCATTCTAGTTTTTAAAAATGATTGTAGAACGGGCATTTAATTATTTAGGCCGTCTGAAATTTGGTTTTCAGACGGCCTCTGGTTTAGAGTAGATCATGGATGGCTGAACGTTCTTCTTCTAATTCGGCCAGCGTAGCGGCAATACGGTTTTGGCTGAATTCGTCTGACAAATCTAAGCCTTGGACGATGCGGTAGCTGCCTTCGTCACAAATGACGGGGAAGCCGAAAATCAAACCTTCGGGAATGCCGTAAGAACCATCTGACGGAACGCCCATTGTTATCCATTTACCGCTGCTGCCGAGCAACCAGTCGCGCAGGTGGTAGATGGCGGCATTGGCGGCGGAGGCTGCGGATGATGAGCCGCGCGCGGCGATAATGGCGGCACCGCGTCCGGCGATTTTCGGCATGAAGACTTCGGTGTTCCAGTCGGGTTCGGTAATCATGTCTTGGACGGACTCGCCGTTGCTGGTGGCGTAGCGGTAGTCGGCGTACATGGTCGGGCTGTGGTTGCCCCAAACGCACATTTGCTCGATGGAAGTAATCGGGCGGTTGATTTTTTCGGCAATTTGGCTGACGGCGCGGTGGTGGTCGAGACGCATCAGGGCGGTGAAATTTTCCGGTGGGATGTCGGGTGCAGACTTCATGGCGATGTAGGCGTTGGTGTTGGCTGGGTTGCCGACGACGAGGACTTTGACGTTGCGATGGGCAACTTTGTTCAACGCCGCGCCTTGTATTTTGAAAATTTCGGCGTTGGCATGCAGCAGGTCGGCGCGTTCCATGCCTTGCGTACGCGGACGTGCACCAATCAAGAGGGCGATGTCGGCATCTTTGAAGGCGACTTCGGGGTCGTCTGTGGCGAAGATGTCGGCAAGGAGCGGGAAGGCGCAATCCTGCATTTCCATGATCACGCCGCGCAATGCCTGTTGTGCCTGCGGCAGGTCGAGCAGCTGCAGGATAACGGGTTGGTCGCGTCCGAGCATAATGCCGCCGGCGATACGGAAGAGGGTGGCGTAGGCGATTTGGCCTGCCGCGCCGGTAACGGCGATTCGGACGGGTGGCTTGAGGGTCATATTTTTCCTTTTGAAGTCGTTGTTTTACTTGGTTTTCGGATTATAGCAGTATTATGGGGAGAATGATGTAGTAAGGCCGTCTGAAATTTGATTTTCAGACGGCCTGAAGTGTTTGAAAAGATTATTCGCCGTTTTTCTTTTCAGCTTGTTCTTCCGCTGCTTCATAGGCTTCGACGATTTTTTGCACCAAAGGATGGCGGACGACGTCTTCGCTGGTGAAGGTGTGGAAATACAGGCCTTCTACATCGCGCAGTTTTTCTCGTGCATCTTTCAAGCCGGATTTGATGTTGCGCGGCAGGTCGATTTGGCTGATGTCGCCGGTAATGACTGCTTTGGCACCGAAGCCGATACGGGTCAGGAACATTTTCATTTGTTCGGGGGTGGTGTTTTGCGCTTCGTCCAAAATGACATACGCGCCATTTAAGGTGCGGCCGCGCATATAGGCCAGCGGCGCAATTTCAATCAAACCTTTTTCCATCAGTTTGGTTACACGGTCGAAACCCATCAAATCATACAGTGCATCGTAAAGCGGTCGCAGGTAGGGGTCGACTTTTTGCGCTAAATCGCCCGGCAGGAAGCCTAATTTTTCGCCTGCTTCGACTGCTGGGCGCACCAAAACGATGCGTTCAATTTGGTGCTTTTCCATGGCATCGACGGCGGCGGCAACGGCAAGATAGGTTTTGCCCGTACCGGCAGGGCCTAAGCCGAACACGACATCGTGGTTGAGCAAGGCGCGGATATAGCCGTTTTGGCGCGGAGTACGGCCACCGATGCTGCCGCGTTTGGTGCGGAAATAGTATTGTTGGTCGTGGTGTTTTTCTTCATGTTTTTCATCTGCGGTTTTGGCTTCGACGGCCGCGAGGCTGATGGCGTTGTCGTCCAAGTCGCCTTTTTCTGCGGCTTCGGCAAGTGACAGCAAGGCACGGCGGCCGGCGTGTGCTAGTTCGCCCATGAAGGTGAAATGTTCGAAGCGGCGGCTGATTTGGATATCAAGGGCTTTGCCTAAGACTTCGAGATTGCTGTCGAGCGCGCCGCACAGGCGTTGCAACACGGTATTGTCAATTTCTTCAAACTGCAGATGGACGGTGTGGGTCATATCGGTTTCCGTAAATAAATCTATTTTTCCGTATTATACCCTTGTTCAGACGGCATGCTTTATAATACGTCGCTTCTTTTTGATAAACCGTTTCAATTAAAATGAGTCATACTATTTCCCCGCAGTCTGAGTTTCTGCGCGGCATTAAAGAATGTTCCCCCATGCTGATCGGTTTGTTGCCGTGGGCGCTGATTTTGGGTATGCAGGGCGGGCAGAAGGGCATAAGTTGGCTGGAAATGCTGCTGATGACGGGCATGAACTTTGCCGGAGGTTCGGAATTCGCCGCAGTCAATTTATGGGCAAATCCTTTGCCGATTCTGCTGATTGCAACGGTAACGTTTATGATTAATTCGCGCCATATTCTGATGGGTGCGGCGATTGCGCCGTATATGAGGGATATGCCGTTGAAAAAGGCGATGCCTGCGCTGTTTGTGATGTGTGATGAAAGCTGGGCAATGGCGTTTGCTGAAATTCAAAAGCGTAAGGCGGCAGGCTTGCCTGCGTTCAATATGCCGTTTTATGCCGGTGTGTGTTTTATTTTGTATGTAACGTGGATTGGTTTTGCGGCGTTTGGCGCGGCAGTCGGTCCGATGTTTGGCGATGTGGCGGCTTGGGGCTTCGGCATGGCGTTTCCTGCGGTGTTTTTGGTGTTGCTGCGCGGTATGTGGAAGAGCTTTGCGGCTTCACGCCCTTGGTTTGTCAGCCTGATTGTGGCGTGCGTAACCTATTTGACCGTGGACGGCGCATGGTATGTTCCTGCTGGAGCGTTGTCGGGTTTGTTGGCGGCGTATTTTTGGGGAGAGCAAAAATGAAGGATTTGTTGTCGCTGCAATCGTTTCTGCTGTTTTTAAGTATGTTGGCCGTAACCTATTCGACCCGATTAATCGGCTTTTTTGCATTGCGCAACCGTACGTTGAGCCGTCGCGCGCAAGTGGTGATGGAGGCCGCGCCGGGCTGCGTGTTGATTTCCGTGATTGCGCCTTATTTTGTATCGGACAAGCCGCATGAGCTGATTGCCATTGCTTTGACGGTATTGGCCGCCAGCCGGTTTTCGATGTTGGTGACGGTATTAATCGGCGTTGGTACTTCGGGCATACTCGGTTATTTGATGAAATAAAAAATTTTCAGACGGCCTTACTTGTTATAATGGCCGTCTGAATTTTTTGATAAAGCAAAAACATGGCAAACCAACGACTCATCTATGGCTTTCACGCCGTCAATGCCCGTTTGTGGCAAAACCCGAAATCGATTACCGAACTCTATATCCAAGAGGGCAAATCCGATGCGCGCACCCGCGATGTATTGGATAAAGCGGCCTCTGAAAACGTGCGCGTGCATTTTGCTGATGCCGACCGCCTGAATGCCATCAGCAAAGGGGCGCGTCATCAGGGCGTGGTCGGGTTTATCGATGCTTCCAAAAACCATGTTCACTTGGAAGATGTATTGGAAAACCTGAGCGAACCTCCGTTTTTGCTGGTATTGGACGGCATTACCGATCCGCACAACCTCGGCGCGTGCCTGCGTACTGCCGATGCGATGGGCGTGCATGCCGTAATTGCGCCTAAAGACAAAAGCGCCGGCTTGAATGCGACTGTCAGCAAAGTTGCCTGTGGCGCGGCGGAAACCGTGCCGTATATTACCGTAACCAATCTTGCCCGTACTTTGCGTGAATTAAAAGAGTACGGCATTTGGATTGTCGGCACAGACATGGGTGGCGACTCCGACCTTTACCACTGCGACTTGCCCGACAGCGTGGCCTGGGTAATGGGCAACGAAGGCGAAGGCATGCGCCGCCTGACGCGCGAACATTGCGACATGCTGGTGTCGATACCCATGTTCGGCACGGTCGAAAGCATGAACGTCTCCGTCAGCGCGGGCATGGTGTTGAGCGAAACGCGCCGTCAACGGGTGTTGAAAGCAGAGAAATAACGCTTAGGTTTATGAACTGAAAACGTCGTCTGAAAACTGGAAGTTTGGTTTTCAGACGACGTTTTTACCGAATTTTCACCGAATCCAAAGGCGTAATGACCAAACAATATGTGCTGCAACAACTATTGCCACACAGGAAAACTCTGTTTTCTATTGGGCAACTGAAAAAGTCACGGCAGAGGTTGATTTTGTTGTGCAACGTAAGCAAGCTGTGATTCCGATTGAAGTCAAAGTAGAAGAAAATTTAAAAGCGAAAAGTTTGAAAGTGTATGCAGAACAATTTCAACCTGAGCAAGCAATTCGATTTTCCATGGCAGATTATCGGGAACAAGATTGGCTGGTGAATGTGCCGTTGTATGGTTTTTTAATTACTAAATAATAAATTTATGGTTTTCCATTATTGCACTAATGTCAATATCTACGAAGGTAAGGATTTCCGAGGGCTTGAATTAAGCTCTCCATTAACTAACGTTTATTTTCGCTCTAAATAGCTCGGGAAAAAGGCCGTCTGAATTTTGGAGTGTAGACCAATGTGTTATTTATAACAGTTGAGAGGAAAACCATAAGGTGATAAGATGGCCAAATCAGGTTTTTTTTACCTAAAATTGCAATAAAAAAGGGCTTATTATGTTAATCCAATTTTCTGTTGAAAATTATCGTTCAATCAAACAAGAACAGACGCTTTCGTTGGTTCGTGATTCAGGAACGGAAATGCCGGACAACTATTTTGATAGTAATGCGCCCGCTACACCGTCTTTATTAAAATCTGCCGTTATTTATGGAGCCAACGCTTCAGGCAAATCCAATGTAATCAAGGCATTATATTCAATGATTCAAATTCTTTCGGATTCCTTCAATAAGAAAGAGAAAGAACCAATCAGAACTAAATCTTTTCTTTTTGATGAAACATACAAAAACAATCCAACACATTATGACATTTCATTTGTTGTGGATTTACTCAATGATGAAGGTAGTTTGCAACCTACTAGAGTGGATTATGGCTTTATTGCTGATGACAAAAAAATCCATGAAGAATGGTTAAGTGTCTATCCAAAAGGTCGCGAACAAAACTGGTATTCCCGTGAGTATAACCAGCAGACCGAAAGCTACGATTGGAAAATGTCTGATTATTTCAAAGGCGAAAGAGTGAGTTGGAGAAATCAAACCAGACCGGATCAGCTATTCTTATCTAGTGCAGCACATTTAAATAGTGAACAAATCAAACCTATTTTTCATAGCCTCATCAATAGAATTCCAATTATTAGCACAGATAGAATCAGCAATGAGATGGCAAAAAAGCAATGTAAAAAATCTGAAAAAGATAAAAAGATCATGATTCAGTTATTGCGTTCTGCAGGTATCGAATTAGATGATATTGTTTTTGAAAAGCCTAAAGTAAATTTTGAAGAACTTCCTGATGATATTCCTGATTTCATTAAAAAGGAAATACTGCAAGATTTACAACGGCACATCATTGCCCAACACGAGACTTTTTTTGTATATTTGGATAATGAAAATAAACCACAAAAAATAAATTTAAGAGACGAATCAGATGGTACGCAAAAATTATTTGAGTTTTCAGGATTGATTCTGGAGGTTTTGCATAATGGCGATACTTTGGTTATTGATGAATTAAATAAAAGCCTACATCCTGATCTGGTTAGATTTTTGGTTAAACTATTCAATTCCCCAATTAACCAAAGAAATGCCCAGCTTATTTTTACAACACATGAAACATCTGTGTTAAGGAAAAATCTATTACGTCGGGATCAAATTTGGTTTTGTGAAAAAAATAAGGATAGATCAACAATGCTTTATCCATTAACAGATTTTAAACCGCATATCAATCGTGAAGATATTGAAGAATATTATTTGAGCGGTAAATATGGGGCAAAACCTATTTTCCAAGACTTTAATTTCCCATTCTCTTTTTGGGAGGATTAAGGCTATGGCAAAACGGAAAGCTCGAGATTTATCCCGTAAAGCACCAAAACGAGAAGCTTATAAAACCATTTTAATCGTTTGCGAAGGTGAGAAAACGGAAAAACTTTATTTTGAAGACTTGATTTCTACTGAAAACCTTTCTTCGGTAAATGTTCAAGTTTATTCTGGACGCGGTTCTGATCCTAAATCAGTGGTTGAAACTGCTATTGAAGAAAAAGATAAGCAAAGTCAACATTTAGAATTTGATGAAGTTTATTGTGTCATTGATAGAGATGCGCATCAAACCTTTGATGATGCCCAAAAGTTGGCGAAGAAACACAATATAAATTTGATTGTATCTTACCCAAGTTTTGAATATTGGTATCTTTGCCATTTTAAATATTCTCGCGCACCTATTGTGAAAACAGGCGATAAAAGTGCTGGTGATAATTGTGTTGCTTTACTTAATAACGAATGGAAAGCAAATTTTTCAATGAATTACAATAAGGCGCAGCAAGGTGTTTATAGGGCTTTGTTACCTTATATAGAAACAGCAATAGCAAACTCAAGAAGGGCTTTTAGAGAAGCGCAAACAGATGATGAGTTGAATCCATCTACCGAAGTTCATGACTTGGTTGATAAATTAAGGAAAATTAAGCAGTAATCTTATGAAAAATCGCTTCGAAATCTTAAAAGTCTTCTGTCTATTCGCCGAAACTCTGCAATTTAAAGAAATGGCTATTCTTTGATATTCCCTATCGTTCCCTTTAAAATGCGTTCATGTTTTTAAACGTATAAACTTAAGAAGCCGAATATGCCGCAACAAACCATGAATTTAATGCGCGAGTGCATTACTTTTGTGTATGTAATGTATCCTTGTTATTTAAAACCAAGAGGTCGTCTGAAACCATTTTCAGACGACCTCTTTTTAACTTTGCAGCAAACCCAAAGAATATTTCATCATTTCCTACTGGGAAAATATGTTGTTCATAAATTGAGATTTATTGCTTAATCATTTATCCGTACAATCCGCCTCATCAGATATTAAGGAGGCAACGATGAAAAAATGCCTGTATTATTTGTCGGACATGGCAGTCCGATGAATGTGTTGGATAAAGAAAATCCTTTCAATACCCACTATGTTTATGACTTGTGCAAGATTTTGTCGGGCTGAGACGATTTTGTAAAGGCCTCAGCCCCGATTTATCTTACATTAACTTTTCTTCCGGCGACGTTCGCCCGGCAGCAGCATATCTGCCCATTTGATGATGTTGGCGACTTCTGCCGGATTGAGTTCATAGAACTGGCCGCGTTTGAGGCGGTTTGGCAAGCCGATAGGGCCGAAGCCTACACGGACGAGACGGCTGACGGTCAGGCCTTGGCTTTCAAAAATGCGGCGTACTTCGCGGTTGCGGCCTTCTTTGATGACCACGTTATACCATTTGTTTGCGCCTTCGCCGCCTTGTTCGTAGATGCGTTCGACTTTTGCCAAACCGTCTTCGAGCATCACGCCTTCTTCGGTTAGGACGCGCATTTGTTCGGTGGTCAACTCGCCCAATACGCGTACGGCGTATTCGCGTTCGACTTCAAAGCTGGGGTGGGCAAAGCGTTGAACGAGTTCGCCTGAAGTGGTCAGGATCAAAAGGCCGCTGGTATTGATGTCCAACCGGCCGATGGCTACCCAGCGGCTGCTGGCTGCTTGCGGCAGGCGGTCGAAAATGCTGACGCGGCCTTGCGGGTCGTCGCGGGAAACGATTTCGCCTTCTTGTTTGTAGTAGAGGATGATGCGTGGCAGCCGGTCTGCCCATTTGAGTTTGATGATGCTGCCTTTGACGGTAACGTGGTCGTCGGGCGTAACTTTTTCGCCCAGTTGGGCGACGCGGCCGTTGACCGTTACCCAGCCGTTGCTGATCCATTCTTCCATTTCGCGACGTGAGCCGACGCCGGAGGCGGCCAGGACTTTTTGCAGGCGCTCAGGTTCGAAGCGTGAAAGGTCGCTGCGGCGTTCTTTCAAATCGCGGGCGTGTTCCATGATTTTTTGGTTGGGATTGCGGACAACCAGTTTTTTGGCTTTGGCGGCACGTTGTTTTGGGGCGGTATTTTGAGCTTTGGGGCCGTCTGAAACTTTTTGGCCGTAAGGTTTGCCTGATGCTTTGCGTTCGTCGTCTGGACGTTTTTTATTGGCAAAGGATTTGGCCGGTTTGGAAGGTTTTTTGGCGGTAGACGATACGCCGTCACGCCATTGGCGTTTGCTGGAAGGCTGTTTGGACATGATTTTTCCTAACTCGCTTGAAAAGCGGTTCTTCTGCGGCAGTTGCGGCAGGGGTTAGATTGGGGGAAAAGGCCGTCTGAAAATCAGATTCAGACGGCCTGCCGATGAAAGGCTGTATTGTAACTCAACCAGTAAATTTTTGTTTGAAAATCCGAAAATTATGGTGAAAGGCGTTCGCGTATCCAGTTGCCGTCAACCAGACGGTATTGGATGCGGTCGTGCAGGCGACTGGGGCGGCCTTGCCAGAATTCGATGCGGTCGGGGATGACGAGGTATCCGCCCCAATGTGGGGGACGGGGGACATGTAAGGGATGTTTGACACCGACGGCTGCGGCTTTGGCCACCAATACGGCTTTGCTGGAAATCACTTCGCTTTGCGCGCTTGCCCATGCGCCGATACGGCTGGTATACGGGCGGCTTTCAAAATATTCGTCCGAAGCGGCGGCGTCGAGTTTTTCAATGCGTCCTTCAACACGCACTTGGCGTTCGAGTTCCGGCCAGAAAAAAGTCATGGCGGCAAAGGGGTGTACCGTATAGGAGCGGCCTTTGCGGCTGTGGTAATTGGTAAAGAAAACAAAGCCTTTGGGGTTGACTTCTTTTAGCAGTACCATGCGGCTGTTGGGCCTTCCGTCTTCGCCCACGGCGGCAACGTTGACCGCGGTCGGTTCGTTGACTTCGGCGTGAATCGCTTCGTTCAGCCATTGCTCGAATTGGACAATCGGGTCGGCGTGGCATTCGGCTTCCGACAGCTCGCGTTTGCTGTAATCTTCGCGGATATTGTGTAAATCCATGATTTTCTCCTTTGATTTGACTGAATCATACTCCGTTTTTTCAGACGGCCTCAAGGGCATTTGTGTATAATCGTAGCCCTTTCTAATTTAGAACCATACGGAGTCCTGTCATGCAAACCGAAGTCGAACTGAAAATCTTAAATCCGAAAATGGCCGATTCCCTGCCTGCTTATGCAACGCCCGGTTCTGCCGGTTTGGACTTGCGTGCCTGCTTGGATGAAGCCGTCGTATTGCAGCCGGGCGATGTGTATCTCGTGCCGACCGGTTTGGCGGTGCATTTGGCCAACCCTGCGTATGCAGCCGTTTTGCTGCCGCGTTCGGGCTTGGGCCATAAACACGGTATTGTTTTGGGCAATTTGGTCGGTTTGATTGACTCGGATTATCAAGGTGAATTGAAGGTTTCTTTGTGGAACCGTGGTAAAGAAGCATTTACCATCGAGCCGATGGAACGTATCGCGCAAATGGTGATTGTGCCGATTGTCCAAGCTGCGTTTAAGGTTGTGGGCGAGTTTGCCGCCAGCGAGCGTGGCGAAGGCGGATTCGGCAGCACCGGCAAAGCCTGATGAGTTAAAAGGCCGTCTGAAACAGGATAAATTGAAATATTTGATTTCGGTTTGCCGTTGTTCAGACGGCCTTTTTGTTGTGCCAACCTTTGCATAATCACACATAAGATTGCATTTTTATATCTTGTCTGTATGACCGACGCACCCAATAATACAGGCCGTCTGAAACCTTTACGGAGCGTTGTTATGTCCCGTCCTTCACTTTTTCTGCCTTTATTTTTGATTATCTTTGGCGCAGTTTGGTTTTTACGCGCTACGGATATTTTGCCTGCGACATCGACAATGATTACCGGCGCATTAATTATTTTGGGCTTTGCCGTGTTGATTATGGACGGCATCAACAAACAGTCCATCGTTTCCGGCCCGATGCTGGTTTATATCGGTACAGCCATTTATCTGCACATGAGCTACTGGATTTACCTCTCGCCGTTGCTAGCTATCGGCATGGTCGTGTTGGGTTGCCTGCTGTTGCTCTCGCGCAGCGATATGATTCCTGATAAACACACAAAATAGAAAGATGAGAGATTTGGGTTTTGCCCTATAAAGGCCGTCTGAACAATGGTATAATCCGCCGATTCAGACGGCCTTTTTTATTGTGGTTTAAATTTGAAATTTACCCTCCCGGCCGCACCGTTTTCTTACATTTTGCAAAGTTTCCGCCATGACTCAAGACAAAATCCTCATCCTCGACTTCGGCTCGCAAGTTACCCAGCTGATCGCCCGTCGCGTGCGCGAAGCCCATGTTTACTGCGAACTGCATTCTTTCGACATGCCTCTGGAAGAAATCAAAGCCTTCAATCCCAAAGGCATCATCCTCTCCGGCGGTCCTAATTCCGTTTACGAATCCGATTATCAAGCCGATACCGGTATTTTTGATTTGGGCATTCCGGTTTTGGGCATCTGCTACGGTATGCAATTTATGGCGCATCACTTAGGCGGCGAAGTTAGCCCGGGCAACCAACGCGAATTCGGTTATGCGCAAGTGAAAACCATCGACAGCGAGCTGACACGCGGCATTCAAGATGATGCGCCAAACACGCTCGACGTATGGATGAGCCATGGCGATAAAGTTTCCAAACTGCCTACCGGCTTCTCCGTCATCGGCGATACGCCGTCTTGCCCGATTGCCATGATGGAAAACGCTGAGAAACAATTCTACGGCATCCAATTCCACCCTGAAGTGACCCACACCAAACAAGGCCGCGCGCTGTTGAACCGCTTTGTTTTGGATATTTGCGGCGCACAACCCAGCTGGACCATGCCGAACTACATCGAAGAAGCCGTTGCCAAAATCCGCGAACAAGTCGGCAGCGACGAAGTGATTTTAGGTTTGTCCGGCGGCGTGGACTCTTCCGTAGCGGCGGCACTGATTCACCGTGCCATCGGCGACCAACTGACCTGCGTGTTTGTTGACCACGGTCTGTTGCGCCTGAACGAAGGCAAAATGGTAATGGACATGTTTGCCCGCAACTTGGGCGTACGCGTAATTCACGTTGATGCCGAAGAGCAGTTTTTGGCGAAACTTGCCGGTGTGACCGATCCGGAGAAAAAACGCAAAATCATCGGTGCGGAATTTATCGAAGTCTTTGACGCTGAAGAGAAAAAACTCACCAACGCTAAATGGTTGGCGCAAGGTACGATTTACCCTGACGTAATCGAATCCGCAGGCGCGAAAACCAAAAAAGCCCACGCCATCAAATCGCATCACAACGTCGGCGGCCTGCCCGAAAACATGAAGCTCAAATTGCTTGAGCCGTTGCGCGACTTGTTCAAAGACGAAGTACGCGAATTGGGTGTCGCTTTGGGCTTGCCACGCGAAATGGTGTACCGTCATCCGTTCCCAGGCCCGGGTTTGGGCGTGCGTATCTTGGGCGAAGTGAAAAAAGAATATGCCGACTTGCTCCGTCAAGCAGACGATATTTTCATTCAAGAATTGCGCAACACCACCGACGAAAACGGCACATCTTGGTACGACCTGACCAGCCAAGCCTTTGCCGTATTCCTGCCTGTGAAATCCGTCGGCGTAATGGGCGACGGCCGTACTTACGACTACGTCGTAGCCTTGCGTGCCGTGATTACCAGCGACTTTATGACTGCGCACTGGGCAGAGCTGCCATACTCGCTGCTTGGCCGCGTGTCCAACCGCATCATCAACGAAGTCAAAGGCATTAACCGCGTGGTTTATGATGTCAGCGGCAAACCGCCTGCCACGATTGAGTGGGAATAATCCCTAAATAATAAAGGCCGTCTGAACGGATATTGTTCAGACGGCCTTTTTGCACGGATGAGCTTGGTTAACGCATACAATGAAATCAATCAGCAAGTTTAAGCAAATGCCTTAATCAATACGTGTGGGGGACTGTTAGTTTTTGCACAAGGAACAAATAGAGTAAAAAAACGCTGAAATCTTCGAAAGACGTGGATTTCGGCGTTTTTTTGTATCCGGAAAAGTTACGCCAGCTTTTTCACAAAACCGCGCCGGAATGCGCGGTTTTTTGTTGAAAGCTGACGGGATTGGGAATTTTTTAAAACTATTTTAAGAGGGTTTTAAAATCAGTTTACGGTACGGCCGAACCATTCTACCCGGCCGATGATGGCTGTATCGGTGTTGTCGGCTGTGAGGTCGATTTCAAAAGGTTCGTAGAGGGGATTGGCGGATTTAACCAAGAGCCGGCCGGGTAGGCGTTGGATGTTTTTGACGAACAGGTCGTTTCCTATGCGTAGGACGTACAGGCCGTCGCGCGGCTCGGTTTCGGCGTGGTTGATTAGGATGTTGTCGCCGTGGTTCAGGATGCCTTCCATGCTGTCGCCTTTAACGGCGATTACAGAAAGCTTGTCTGTCTGCCGGGTAACGTAGTTTTCTATCCAGTATCTCCGGAAAGCCATGCAGAATAATGGTTTTTCATCATTCACTGCTTGTCCATGCCCTGCCGCCGCTTCCACGCTGTATCGCGGGATAAAGACAAACTCACGCAGATCAACCGGATTGCCCAAGGTGTCCACCGCGCCTGAGCCGGTATTGGATACCGGGAAGGCTCCAACGTTTTCCGGTCTTGATTTGTCAGCAAACGGCAAACCTTTGCCGGTCAGTAACCAGTTTAAATCACAGCCGGTAACTTCTTGAATTTTTATAAGTGTTTCAGCCTTTGGCAAACCATCTTTAGCAAATACCTTATTCAGTCCCATGTAGGACATATCTATCTTGGAGGCTATATCCTCCAATGTCGAATCCGGCCATAAAAGCTGAAGTCTGCTTTTAAAAGTCATGTGTTTCTCTCTAACAAAAAGACTAACCAAAAAACCTTCCCTTTTGGTTAGAAATAATCTTAATCAAAAACAAAAGTTTATAAAATAATCGCCATTTGTTTGTAAATTGACTAACTAAAAGGGTTTACAACTATCCTTTTGGTTAGTATTATTCGTTTCACTAAGTCAAATGACTTAGCAAACAAACCCAAAAGGAATGTGTATGGAAACCCTAAAAGAAAGATTAATGGTAAAAATTGAAGATGCGGAAAGACAAAAACAAGATTGGCATCGTGCGGAAATTGTGGCAGCAGTTCGTAAACGCGGGAAAACAATTACTGCACTATCAATCGAATCCGGGTTAAGCGCGAATACATTAAAAAGCGCGTTGCAATTTAAATATCCAAAAGGCGAACGGATTATTTCAGACTTTCTCGGCATTCCACCTCAAGAGATTTGGCCTAGCCGTTATCCCAAACAGGTTTAACTTACTCAAAAGAGTAAACAAAAGTTTATATCAGGAGCAGTAAATGAGCAACACCATATCCTTAGAGGAGCTGAAAAATTTAAGTTTGCCCTGTCTTCCCAAGAACCTAGAAAGCATCAGATATCGTGCCAAAACGCAGGACTGGCCGTACATCGAAGAAGTTGGCAAAGCGCGTGGAGGCCGTCTGAAAAAATACTTAATCGCTTCCCTCCCTGCCGAAATCCGAGCAGCCATCATGAAACGGCAGTCGGACGAGCTGGCGGAGAAGATGCCGAAAACCTTGCCCCAAGTCAGACCGGGGACGGCGATGTCGGCTCAGGCACTGGCTGAAGCGGCCAAGCTGTTGAACGAGAAACAACGGTCGGTGGCGGATGCGCGATGTGCGGTGGTGGCGGCGGTATTGGGGATTAAATACCAATACGGTTGCTCTGCCAAGGCTGCGGTGGCTCAGTTTTTGGGCTTGCTGGCAGAAGGTAAATTGGACGCGGTCACGCTTGGGAACTTGGAAAAGGCCAATGACCGCAGCCGGTCGGCGAAGGTTGGCGAACGTACTTTAGACGGCTGGATTTCTGCTTATTTGAAAGCGGAAAACGCGACGGAGCGGTTGGTTGCTTTGGCTCCGAAGACGACGAAGGTGGTTAAGCCGATTGAGAGCTACGGTTGGTTGCCGATGTTTATGCAGTTTCACAATATCCCTTCAGCGCCGAAGCTGGCGCACAGCTACCGCCGGTTTGTGCAGTGGGCGGAAGCGGAAAATATGCCGGTCAATGATGTGCCTAACTTGAGTATGGTGCGGCGCGTTTGGGACAAGCTCCCGTTGATTATGCAGGAGCGCGGCAGGAAAACGGGGGCGGCTTATAAATCGCTGCTGCCTTATGTGAAACGTGATTGGGGGGCTTTGAAGCCGAACGATGTTTGGATCGGCGACGGCCACAGCTTTAAGGCGAAGGTGGCGCATCCGGTACACGGCAGGCCGTTTAAGCCGGAAGTGACGGTGATTATTGATGGTTGTACGCGGTTTGTGGTCGGTTTTTCGGTATCTCTCGCTGAAAGTTGTGTGGCGGTATCGGACGCTCTGCGTATCGGGGTCAAGCACTTTGGTTTGCCGATCATCTACTACTCGGATAACGGCGGCGGCCAAACCGGCAAGACGATAGACCATGAAATCACAGGTATCACGTCCCGACTGGGTATCCGGCATGAAACGGGTATCGCGGGCAATCCGCAAGGGCGCGGCATCATTGAGCGATGGTGGAAAGACAATCTGATTGAGATGGCGCGCCAGTATGAGACGTTTGCGGGTGCAGGGATGGACAGCAGCACGAAGAACCTGATGTACCGCAAGATGGAAAGTGCTTTTAATGCTTTGGAAAAAGGCAAGGATTTGACGGAGGAACAACAGAAATATTTGAAAAAACTGCCGAGCTGGTCGCGTTTTATAGCGGATGTGGTCAAGTGTATCGACGAATACAACAACCGCCCGCACGGCGAGCTGCCCCGACATCCGGACGGCGGGCATTATTCGCCGAAGGCTTATCGGGAAATGAGGCTGGAACAGGACGGTATCGCGCCGGATATGTTGTCGGCAGAAGAGCTGGCGACGATGTTTATGCCGCAAGAGGTGCGAAAGGTACAGCGCGGTTGGCTGGATTTGTTCAACAACTCTTATTTCTCAACTGAGCTGGCGGAGTATCACAAGGACGAGGTACGGGTCAGCTACGATTTGAGCGATGCGTCGGCGGTCAATGTGTTTGATATGGACGGCAAGTTTATCACTAAGGCGCAGGCCAACGGCAATACCCGCGAGGCTTTCCCGACGGCTCGTATCGACCAACTGGCGGAAAAACGCCGAAAAGGCAAAATCAAGCGGGCGGAAAATGCAATCAAGCTCGCAAACGCGGAAGTCAATCCGGCTTTGGAACAGGCTGCGGTTTGGGACGAGCTGGGACATTTGGGCGGAAACGTCATCGAGGCGGAGTATGCGGTATTGCCGAAAACGGGCACAGACGATTTTGTGTTGTTTGAGGCGGATAGAAGTTAAAACGGTTTTAAACCTCTTTTAAAAGGACTAAAAAAATGAAACAAATCAATCATACATTGCAACAAAAACTGGCTGAATTTAAAGCCAAATCAGGCATGAACCAAACCCAACTGGCACGCGGTATCGGTACTTCGCCGTCCTCCATCAGTATGTATCTGAACGGCACTTATGCGGAAAAAGGTGGCAATTATGAAACCATCGAGCCGAAAATCGAGGCGTTTTTGGAGATGCAGGACAGCAAAGCGCGACGTGAAGAGCTGGTGTTGGGTTTTGTATCGACTAAGACGACACGCCGCATTGCAGAAGTGATGCGCGATGCGCACGAAGGCGGCGAAACGGTGGTGATCTACGGTCAGGCGGGTTTGGGCAAGACTCAGGCGGTCAAAAACTACTGCGAGAAAAACCCTGCGGCTATCTTGATTGAGGCTAATCCGAGCTTTACGGCTTTGGTCCTGATGCGCAAGTTGGCGACGGCGGCGAAGGTATCGGCGATGGGCAGCCTGAATGATTTGTTTGAGTCTGTATCTGACCGCCTGCGCGATTCGGGCCGTCTGATTGTGGTCGATGAAGCGGAAAACCTGCCGTTACGCGCCCTTGAAATTGTACGCCGTCTGCACGATGAGACTGGCTGCGGCTTGGTGTTGAGCGGTATGCCCCGACTGGTGGCCAACCTGCGCGGTAAGCATGGCGAGCTGGTGCAACTTTATAGCCGCGTGTCTGTTGCGCTGAATTTGGGCGAATCTTTGCCGGATGATGAGCTCTTTGAGATTGCGAAAGCGGCTTTGCCTGATGCGGACGAGGAGACGCTCTTGGAACTGGTTAAACATAGCAACGGCAATACGCGCCGGATGAGCAAATTGATGCGCGGCGCGGTACGCACGGCGAACAAGAACGGTATCAAGATGCAGGCCGGTATCGTTAAGAAATACAGCTCCCTGATTATCCGATAAGAAAGGCCGTCTGAAATGAGACACGAATATGCGGTACACGCCGGAGTCTATGAGGACACTTGGCACGATTATGAAACCCATAAACGGCGGAAGATTTGGCGGGCGGATATACGCGGCAAGCGGAAAGAAGGCTTCGCATGGTTGCAAATCCGCCGACTGCGGAAACGCTTCGAGACCAAAGAGGAAGCCAGGGAATGGGCTGCTCAAGTGAAGGCGGATTGGGTACGCAATAATTTTTTTGCCTTGAGAAAATATTAAGTAATTGATTTATAAGGAAATAGTAAAATGTCTAATTTGTTTTGCGAACGAAAAACAAAGTGGATCGGTTTGGCTTTTTGGTTGTTGTTTTGGGCGGTTTTGGTGGGAACGATGCTTCACAGCTGCTCTAAGCCGGTGGTATCGGCGGCGAAGTTGGAAATGTCGCGTCGCGAGCGGATGGCGGATTTGGAGGCAAAAGCCTTGGGCGAGCAATACGAGTCGATGAGTACGGAAGAAAAAATGAAAGGGATTGTTTATGAGCGATAAGCCATTGAGCTCTACGGCGAAACAAGAGGCTTTGGATCGGGCGGTAAAAGAAATCCGCGCGAAATATGGCGATAAGGCGATTGTGAAAGGATGTGTGAAATGAGTTTCGGGCGACGTAATACGGATTGGCAGGCTTGGGGACAGCACCGCAGGCGTGCGACGGCGCGAATGGCGCAAAAAAACAGAGAGCGTGAAATTGAGGAATATCAGGCGCGTTTTAGACGGCCTGCCGAGAAGAAGGAGGAGAAAAAATGATTTGGCTTGAAATGCTGGCCCGAATCGTCGTGTTGCACATGATCGGCGCAGGCCATGACGGGTATGACGACAATTAAGGCATGGATGTCGCTCTATATTTTTTTGCTTTATTGAAAATATAAGATATTGATTTAAAAGGATTTAAGATGAATAAAGAAAAAGTCTTAGACAAAATCAAGAAATGTTTGGCTTTGAGTCAGTCGGCAAATGAACATGAAGCCGCACAGGCATTAAAGCAGGCTCAGGCATTAATGGAAAAGTATGAAGTCAATGCTGTGGATATTACCTTATCAGAAGTCTCCGAGCAGAAAGCCGATCGGAAAATGGCTTTTAAATTGGCAAATTGGCAATGGAGCGTTGCAAATATGATTGCCGATATATTCGGGTGCCAATCTTACAAACGCGGGAAGACGATGATGTTTTACGGCATAGGAAATCGAGCAGAAATATCAGCCTATGCCTTTGATGTGGTTTATCGGCAGATTTCAGCCGACCGCCGCAAATTTTTGAAAACCTGCCGAGCAAGAAAGCCTGCGCACAGAACTTATCTTGCCAACCAATTTTGCGATGGTTGGATTATGGGTGCTTGGGGGGTAGTCAAAAAATTTGAGATGTCTGATGAAGAGAAAGCCATTATGGACGGATACGAAAAGAAAGAACATCCGGATATGGCCGTAGCGAGAACAAGAGATGCGAAATCGTCAATTCTACAAGGGTCAACAATGGAATATGAGGCGTTAGTCCAAGGAATGGAATCAGGTAAGCAAGTGCAGTTACACCATGCCATGAATGGTACGGACGGCGTGAAACAAATTGGAGAGCAAAAATGAATCAGAAAGAAATTACCGAATGGCTCGAAGACCGTGGCGAGCTGATGATTATGAAGAAGGACGGCGAGGGATTTGTGATTGCCGCGCGTGCGCCGGATGGGATGTGGAAAACGGCGGAGGCGGAAACTTTGGCCCGGGCGATAACTTTATGGGAGGAAGCGTGATGTTTCAGTGGATTTATTTTGGTGTGGTGTTTGTTTTGGGGCTGGGTATGGCTTTGGTTTGTATGGCGGACTTCCTTAATGGCCGCCGTCCGCTGAAGGCCGAAATATTAGGCGCGGCAGGAATCACTTTTGGCTTGTTGGCCGCGTGGCTGTCGATGATGGTGTTGTCCGGAGTAATCAAATGAACGTGAAATGCCCGAACTGCGGTGCGGTGCATAGCCTGGACACCTTAATCAATGATGCGGAGGCTTCGGCGGTATTAAAGGCTGTGTTGGAGATGGATGTGGAATTGGGCAAGGCGGCTATACGGTATATCGGTTTGTTCCGCCCCGCCAAGTCCCAGCTCTCTTGGGCGCGTACCGCGAAACTGCTAAATGAGTTGTTGCCGATGATTAAGGCACAGGAGGCGGCGCGTGACGGGGTTTGTTTTCCTGCCCCTACCGAGGCTTGGATTCACGGTTTTAACGAGACGGTCAATGCACGCGACCAAGGCCGTCTGAAAACGCCGCTGAAGTCGCACGGATACTTATACGAAATCCTTGCGGGCTGGATCGGCCAGCCAAGTGCAGGGAATCAGACAAACCAACCAAACCGCCGCGCCGCTCTGCCGGCCAACCCCAGCCAAACCCTGACCGCAGCCGCCTCGCTGCAAGGACTGAAGAAATGAAAGAACTGCCTACCCAACTGCATAACGCCATGATTGACGGCTTGACTATGCTTTTGACCCTGCGTCTGAGCGGTTCGCCGGCTGCCGATACTGTGGCCGCGACTGCGCAAACTTGGAGCCGTGTATTGGCGCACGGTCGGGCGTGGGACGAAGCGCGAGATGTACCGCGATTTCAGATGGCCTTTATGGTGCTGGCAAATGAGACCAACCGCTGGCCGAGTCCGAAAGACTTTTTGGACAATCTGCCGCCGCCACCGGAGCCGTTGAAACTGGAACACCACTACCGACCGAGCGCAGACGAAAAAGCACGCGGCAAAGCGGCTTTAAAACAGATTCAATCCGCTGTTAAAGCGATTTTAAACGGCAAAAATATCAACTAAACCGAAAGGAAAAATGATGGCTAAATCGAAAAAAATCAAAAGCGAAGCCCTGACCGTGGGTATTCAAGACCGCGCCGACGCGTCGGTTCAAATCAAACGCATGGGTGATTTGCAGCGCGAAATCGAGCGCATCCAAGCCGACCATAATGACAATGTGGCAGAGCTGCAAAAACAGGCAGACGAGCGTGTTGCTCCCTTGGTAGCGGAAATCAACGCCATTCATGCCGGTGTGCAGGCGTGGAGCGAAGCCAACCGCGATGCGCTGACAGATGGCGGCAAGGTCAAATTTGCCGACCTGACCACCGGCATTATCCGTTGGCGAAACAACCCGCCAAAATGCAGCGTCAGTGGTGTTGATGCGGTGCTGGCTTTATTGGAGTCCAAGCCCGACTTGGCACGCTTTATCCGCGTGAAGAAAGAAGTCAATAAAGATGCGGTATTGAACGAACCTGAGTTTTTCGCCGACAACCCTGTGCCGGGAATTAAGATTGTGCAGGGTAAGGAGTTTTTCAGTGTTGAACCGCATAATCAAGAGTTGTCATGATGGAAAACGGAAATTTAAATACTGATGAGCTGGAATTTTTAAGAATTGCCTCACGCGATTCCTTCTACATCCACGCTCAAGTCGAAAATGCAAACCGAAAATTGGAAACCGCTTTTCTCGTGTGGGAAAAAGTGAAAGAAGGAGAGAAAGAGGCTATGCGCGCCCGAAAAAAAGCCTTTATTTATTACTGCTTCGGGGTGGTTTGGTTTTTTCTTGCGTTGATTTTATTTTTCTTTGGCGTTTAAAGCTTGATTAAAGGCCGTCTGAAATAGGGTTTAAAACCTGTTTCAGACGGCCTTTTTTATGTCTGTCAGTTTCGCAAAAAAACATCGACTTAATACTATATATTGTATTTTATTGGTATAATATGCGCTAATTTATACTATATGTTGTATTGGAGAGATAATGCGCCGGGCGTTGATTGCGAAAATTAAAATTGCTCAAAAGGAGCTGGGCTTGGATGACGGTACCTATCGCGCGGTGTTGGAGCGTGTGACGGGCAAGCGGTCGTGTACCGAGTGCAGTATTCCTGAGTTGGAACGCGTAGTAGAGGATTTGCGCCAACATGGGTTTGCGCCGAAGAAAACGGCAGGCCGTCGCCCGAGCCGCCGAAGCTCTGCCGATCCGATGATGCGGAAAATCGAAGCCTTGCTGCTGGATAACGGCTGGACTTGGAATTATGCGCACGGTACGGCGAAAAAGATGTTTAAGGTTGACCGCGTGGAATGGTTGTCTGACGGCAATATGCACAAGTTGGTGGCGGCTTTGCAGATTGCGGCGAACCGAAAGAAGAAGGAGGCATAGGAATGAGTGTAAGTTGGGAAATGACAGAGCAGGACTTTGAGGATGTGAAACATCTGCTGCCACAGAGTGTGGTGGCGATGATTACGGTCATCGGGCTGGAAGCAACGTTTCATATGGTCAAGGTTTGGGGCGGGACGAATTACCCGATTTCAAATCGCCGGCGCAATACGCGTCAGAGCCGAATCTTACACGCGCAACTGGTCGAGGACATCGGCGAGGAGGCTGCGGGGCGGTTGGAGCGAGCCTATGCCGGTCAGCCTTTCTTGGCCATACCGCGCTGCTGGGACGCGATGCGCGAGCTGCGCAACCGATTTATCCGCCGCCAGTATGACGCGATGAGCGCGGAGGGTTTGAGCGATTTGGTTATTGTGCGCGAGCTGGTGTTGGCTCATCGGCTGTCAACGCGCAATATCCGATACATTTTGAAAGAGGCCGACCGCGATGCGGCGGCAAGAGCGCAGACGGATTTATTTGCAGCTTGATTGTGTTGTGTGTTTCTTGTGAGTGGACCTTTGCCCTGCTTTTTGCAGGGCTTTTTTTGTCTGTGGAACAGTAAGTGCATTTGTGCCGACCGTCTTATGCCGTCTGAAAAGGTTAAATAAGGTTTTGAAAATAAATTGTGATTTGAATTTCGGAGATGTTTATGGGCAAAACTATAACTTTAACCGCCGGCCACAGTAACACCGACCCGGGCGCGGTCAACGGCTCCGACCGTGAGGCGGACTTAGCGCAGGATATGCGCAACATCGTGGCATCTATCTTGCGCGATGACTACGGCTTGACCGTCAAAACCGACGGCGAGGGCAAAGGCAATATGCCGCTGCGCGAGGCTGTAAAACTGATTCGCGGCTCGGATGTGGCGATTGAGTTCCATACCAATGCGGCGGCGAACAAAACGGCGACAGGCATCGAAGCCTTGTCCACGCCGAAAAACAAACGCTGGTGTCAGGTATTGAGCAAGGCTGTTGCGAAGAAAACCGGCTGGAAACTGCGCGGCGAAGACGGCTTTAAACCGGATAACGCAGGCCAGCATTCACGCCTGGCTTATGCGCAAGCCGGCGGCATTGTGTTTGAGCCGTTTTTTATCAGCAACGACACTGATTTGGCATTGTTTAAGGCGACTAAATGGGGCATCTGCCGCGCAATTGCGGACGCGATTGCGATGGAGTTGGGAGCGGTGAAAGTATGAAAAAGTCTTTGATTGCTTTATGTGTTGCCCATTGTGCAAAGTTGAAAAACGGTTTTGACGTACCGCCGTTACCTGAAATCAAAATCACGCCAAGCCCTGTTCGGGTAGGCTCTTTGAAACAACATCCGAGCCTGCGCTTGGGTAAATCAGGTGTGGCAGCCGCGAAACGCGCGGCGCGTAAACGCAAGAATCGTCGTTAATCATGGGTCAAGTTGAGTTTTACAAAAAGATGATTGAGCTGTGGTCGCGCAAAAGCCGTGAGGCAAGCGAACGGGCAGACTTGCCTGCGTTTGAATTTGCGGAGGGCGAACTGGCCAATTATCGGGAAATGCTGCAACGGCACCTGCAAACCAAAACTGTGGAATAGCAATGCGTATTTTGGATATTTTTAAAAACCCCGCGACAGGCAATGTGTCGCACTCGAAACTGTGGGCAAACGTTGCCTGCGCGGCTGGGACGTTTAAGTTTGTGATGCTGCCCGACCCGTCGGCGGAGATTTGGGCGGTGTATTTGGGCATTGTCGGCGGCTATGCGGTGGCGCGCTCGTTTGTCAGCGTCAAACGTCAGGAGGTCGAGAATGAATCTCGTGAAACTGCTGGCGAATAACTGGCAGCCGATTGCCATCATCGCACTTATCGGCACGGGTTTGGCGGTGTCGCACCATCAAGGCTACAAGGCAGCCTTTGCCAAACAGCAGGCGGTCATTGACAAGATGGAAAAAGACAAGGCGCAAGCCCTGCTGTTGTCGGCTCAAAACTATGCCCGCGAACTGGAACAGGCACGCGCGGAAGCGAAAAAATATGAAGTCAAGGCGCACGCCGTCGGCATGGCTTTGGCGCAAAAACAGGCGGAAGTCAGCCGTCTGAAAACGGAAAATAAAAAGGAAATCGAAAATGTCCTTACTCAAGACCGTAAAAATGCAAGCGGTAATTGTATTGACGGCTTTGGCCATCACGGCCTGCAGCTCTACAACCGCGCCCTCGGCTACGGAAATTAAGGTTGTCGAAAAAGCGGTCATGCCGATGCCGCCTGCCGCGTTGATGGTCGCGCCGGTGCGCCCGAATCCGCCAAAAGACGGCAAGACAGCCACGCTGTTGGAACACGCCGCTGAGTTTGGCGGCTATGTTTCGGAGCTGGAAAACCAAAACGCAGCGTGGCGCGAATGGGTCAACAGTCAAGCGGAAGTTGACGGTTCGGAGGGCGCGCGATGACGACTTATCGTGAGTTGGTACAACGAACAGTCGCCTGCCGCCATGCGGATTTAGAGCTGGGATTGAGCCGCGCACGCGAACAAGAGCCGTTTGTCATTCATGTTTCCGACCTGTTGGATAAGGCCGGCATTGAGTACGCTGTACGCATGGATAAGGATTTTCAGACGACCTTTTGTGTGGAATTTTCCGCGACCGCTCCTGCTGATGTGATTGGTATTTTGCGGAAATATTACTCAGTCTTTTTTGACGGCCAAAAGGTCGAGGCGGCGAGCCGACATCCCGAAGGCTACGCGGTCCGTATCGTATTCGGCGACGTGCCGGTTTAAAGGGGTTTTAAATGGACTTTGAATTTGGGTTTAAAACCCTGTGGCCGATTGCAACGGCGGCGTTTTGGTTTTGGGTCAACGGTATTTCAGGCCGTCTGAAAGAGGCGGACAAGCGTATCGACGACCTTAAAGAGGAGCTGCACGCGGTCAAGCTCTCTTATCACACCAAGCAAGATGCCAAGGCAGACCGCGACAATATTGCGGCTTCGTTGGGACGCATCGAAAACAAGTTGGAAAAAGTAAACGAAAAACTGGACAGGAAAGCGGACAAATCATGAGCGACCCGATTTTGGAAGCCTTGGCGCGTATTGAAAACAAGACTGATCAAACTCTGAAAAATCAGAAGGAAATGCAGGCGGAAATTGCACAAATCCGCCAAGACACGAAACGCACGGCCATTACATTCGGCGCGATCGGCGGCGGCGTGATTACGGTCGGCTGGGAATTGCTTAAAGCGAAAATGGGACTGTAATTATGGCTCACCCGCAAGAAATCCGTGAAAAGTTACGCCGGCTCTATGTGAGCGGCGAACAAACTTTGGAAACGGCGGCCTTAATGTGCGAAATCCCGCAGGCCACTGCGCGTGCGTGGAAACGTGCGGATAAGGAAAAAGGCGACGACTGGGATAAGATGCGCGCTGCCTACACTTTGGCCGGCGGCGGTATTGAGGACTTGAGCCGTGCGATGTTGGCCGGTTTTATGGTGCAGTACAACAGCACGATGACGATGCTGCAGGATTCGAGTACCGAAGATTTGCCGCCATCGGACCGCGCCAAGCTGTTGGCCAGCCTGGCCGATGCGTTTACGAAAACCGTATCAGCCAATGCTCGTGTGATGCCGGAAACGTCAAAACTGGCGACGGCTTTGGAATTGATTGAGTTCTTGATGGCGTTTGTGCAAGAAAAACACCCCAAACATTTGCCTGCCTTTGTGGAGGTATTGGAGCCGTTTGGGGCGGAAGTGGAGAAGAAGTTTGGTTAGAGACCGATAGCTGATTTTAAAAGCGTGACGAGGGTAGCTGCAGGGATGGCATTAATGGCATTTGCTGTAAATGTACTTAATGCAGTGTCTTTGATTTTCCCCAATTCTTTTTTCAACCAGCTTTTTTCTGAATCAGAAATCTCCGCTTGGTCTATTTTTGCCGCAATTAAAGCCTGAATAGTGTCGCTGTGTAGTTTGACTGTGACGACATCAAGAATGGCGGATAGGCCGCCATCATCGGTAAGGAAGTCTATGCCCTTGTGATTAATCTTGCAGTGAAGATCTTTATGAAGTGGATCTATCGAAGTAATTTCAATTAAACCAGATTCGTCTAAGTAATAAATATTTTTTAAAAAATATTGGAATTCATCTGATTGTAAAGTTGCTAGGTGTTGACTTTGAATTTCACAACCAAGGGTCAAAGCCAAGTCCAATCCTTGTTTATCAACAGGGATGTTAGAAGTAATAGGTAAAGCACTATTATGGAAAATAGAGTTATACACCTTGATTGCTTTTAGGCAGTTCGGGTAATTATTACTTAAGGCTCGTAAGATTTTTTCCTGAATACCTCTATTTAACCAGTCCATAAATTATTCCTCATGAAAACAAAAGAATTCCTCAAATCCCTTGCCGAACTGGCCGCCAGCCTGCGCCAAGTCATCGAAGCGGAAGTGGACGGCTTCGATGCGTCGCCCAAGGCTATTGCTGCACGCCGTGCCAAGGTGTTTGACCCGGTAGGCGGTTACGAATATTTCGTCAATACCTACTTCCCCCATTATATCCGCTCGCCTGAAAAATCCGAACTGCATGCGTTTTTATTCAGCCGTCTGCCGGAGATTATCCGCTCCCCAAAAGGGGAAAATGAGGCGGTGGGTGCGTCGCGTGGCGAGGGTAAGTCGACGCAGGTTACTCAGTTGTTTACGCTGTGGTGTATTGTGACCGGCCAAAAACATTATGCCGTTATTGTGATGGACAGCATAGACCAGGCGTATCCCATGCTCGAAGCCATTAAGGCAGAACTTGAGTTTAACCCACGCTTGAAAACCGACTTCCCGGAAGTATGCGGGCAAGGCCGTGTATGGCAGGCCGGTACGATTGTGACGGCCAATGACGTTAAAGTCCAAGTGGCCGGTAGCGGTAAAAAACTGCGCGGTTTGCGTCACGGCCCCTACCGTCCTGACCTGACCATATTGGACGATATTGAGAATGACGAACAAGTCCGTAACCCCGAACAGCGCGACAAGCTCAATGCCTGGCTGACTAAGACTGTATTGCCTTTGGGCGGTGTCGGTCAGAAATACGATGTAATTTATATCGGCACGATTTTGCATTACGACAGCGTACTTAACCGCACTTTGAATAACCCGTTCTGGCGGGGTGTTAAGTTTAAGGCGATGAAACGCTGGCCCGACCGCATGGATTTGTGGGACCGCTGGGAGGAACTTTTCCGAAACGACGGCGAGACGGTGGCCGAGGCGTTTTATCAGGCAAACAAAGACGAGATGGAGCGCGGCGCGGTCACTTCTTGGGCGGCGCGTGGCGTGTTGGCATTGATGAAAATCCGCGCCCGCGACGGCCATGCGACATTTGACAGCGAGTATCAAAACGACCCGGTCAGCGGCGAAGATGCACCGTTTGCCGAAAACATCAAATACTGGTCGGAACTCCCTGACGATTTGGTGTACTACGGCGCGCTCGACCCGTCATTGGGCAAAGCGGGCGCGGGGCGCGATCCGTCGGCGATTTTGGTCGGCGGTTATCAAAAATCGACGGGACGGCTGTTTGTAACCGTCGCCCAAGTCAAAAAACGCCTGCCTGATTTGATTATCGAGGACGTTATCCGCATCCAAAAAGAGGCGCGGGTCAAGCCGGTGTTGTGGGTGGTGGAGACGGTGCAGTTTCAAGAGTTCCTTAAAGATGAACTGATTAAGCGCGGGGCGCGTTCAGGTGTGCATATTCCGGTGCGCGGTATCAAGCCGTCGTCAGACAAGATGTTGCGGATTGAGACCTTGCAGCCGCACATGGCAAACGGGCTGATTTTGCTCAATCCCGACCAAAAGACCTTAATCAGCCAGTTGCGCCATTTCCCCAAAGCCGACCACGACGACGGACCCGATGCGTTGCATATGCTGTGGATGGCAGCAACGACGGGCAATGTGTTAAACAGAGCGCGTGCGATTGATTTGCCTGCGCCGATGTTGGAAATGTGATTTTAAGGTCGTCTGAAAACGGTTTCAGACGACCTTTGGAGTAAGAAAATATGTTCGGATTGATTAAAAGCGCAACGCGGAAAACCGCAATCAAGACATTGACGAGCGCGACTGAAGATGCGTTGGAAAGCCTGTTTTCTAATATGGAAGGCACGGACTCTCTACTATCTCGCCTCGGCGTGGACAGACAGCAGGCGTTGGACGCGGTATCGGGCGACGATGAGGTCGCCGCCTGTTTGGAGGATTTGCATTCCGCCATGCAGAACAAGGCGTGGCGCATTTATGGTGAGGACTTGAGCGACGAAGACAAAGACCGTCTATGGAAAACACTGAAACGCCATCTGCCCGCACTTGCCGAAATCGTGTTGACGGCGCGTTTGGGCGGCTATGGTGTCGGTCGGTACGTTTATCAGCCCGAACCCGACGGCTTTTTGACGATTAAGCATATCAGCAACAAAAGCGGCGAATTGGCGAAATACGTTCCCTACCGCGACGGCTCGCTGGTGTATCGCGGCAGCGGTGGCGAGGAAGCCTGCAATACGGACGTGCTGTATCTCTTTATTACCCACCGCGCCACTTCAACCAATCCTGCGGGAGAAATGGCGGCGGCGCGGCTGTATGCGCCGGTTGCGTTGCGTAAAAAAGGCTTTGTCTATGCGGCGCAATTTATTACGCGCTACGCCCAGCCTTATCTGATTGCTAAAATCCAAGCCAACAGCAACGACGACCACGACAGCTTCATGAGCCGGTTTTACCGCTTTGTTTCCGGCGGCGCGTTGAGTATCGAACGCGAAGACGATGTGATGATGCTGCAAAACAGCGCGGACGGTCAGGCATTCCGCCGACTGGAAAACCTTGCCAATGCGCGTATCCAAAAAACGCTGTTAGGCAAAGTCAAAACCAGCGACCTTGAGACCGCCAGCCGCGCGAGCCAAGAGACCGAAGAAAACAACCGCGACGAGCGTATCGGCGCGTATCTTGCCCTTTTGTCCCGCGCAGCGCAGCACTTTATCGACGCGCTCGTGATGGTCAACAACGCCTACGGCAAGCCGATTAATGCGCCCAAAGGCGTATGGTTTGAGTTTGAGGACGAAATCAAGGTCGATAAAACCCGCGCCGAACGCGACAAGATGTATATGGATACGGGGCAGCTCGTGTTGACCGAAACCTACTACCGCGACATCTTGGGCTTTGAGCCGGAACATTTCGAGCTGCGCGACCCGAAAGCGTCGTCTGAAAACCCTGCGCCCGCCAAATTCAGCCTGCGCCTGTCTGACGGCCTTGCCCGCAATGCGCCTGATACGGCGGAGCAGGCAATCGCCCGACCGAAGATGGAGGCGGTGTTGGGTTTACTGGAAAGCTGCAAAGACTACGCCGAATTTGAGGCGAAGCTGTCCAAACTTGATTTGAGCCAGGGCGATAATCTCTTGATCCAGCGTTTGGTTTCAGACGGCCTTTCGGCTTGGGCCGACGGAGTGGGCGATGGACGGGATTGAATACAACTTCGCCGGCTTAGTCGATAAAGCTGCTTTCGAGCATTTCAAGGCTAAGAAAATCCTGCCCGGATTCAGTCATTACGATGTTTGGCTGTATCAACACAGCCTTGCCTTTACCGTCGCCAAGATGATGGACGCGGATATGCTTGCCGAAGTCAAAGACGCCATCGAAGCCGCACAGCGGAACGGCACAGCGTTTGCCGATTTTAAAAAGCGTTTAAAACCGTATTTGATGGCCAAAGGCTGGTGGGGCGAACAAATCATGACCGACCCGCTGGACGGCGAGCCGAAATTGGTACAGCTCGGCAGTACGCGCCGTCTGAAAACCATCTTCAACACCAATATGCAAACCGCCTTTGCGGCGGGGCAGTGGCAGCGGATACAGGCAAACAAAAAAGCCCTGCCGTATTTGCGCTATAACCATTCCGCCGCCGGGCATCCGCGCGACAGCCATAAACGCTACTACGGCCTAGTCCTGCCGGTCGATCACGACATTTGGAAAGTCATCTTTCCGCCCAACGGCTACGGTTGTAAATGTTCGGTGTCCGCCCTGACCCGTCGGCAGGCGGAGCGCGAGGGCATCAGCGGCGAGCCTGATGTGGATATGGTTGAGTTTACCAATCCGCGCACAGGCAAAACGGTATTGATACCCGACGACATCACCCCGAGCTTCGCGCACAACCACGGCGACCGATTGGGCGCGATGGACGCACTGTTTGGCGAGAAAAACGGCGAAGAGGCACTGGCCGCCATGATTGCCGAGCGCGAAGCGTGGCTGGACAAGCGGTATAGCGTGCCGTCTGATAAAGTGGCGGTGTTGGCTTTGCCGGACAAGGTGTCGGAAAAAGAAGTGCGCAGGCTGACAAAAGAGCAGTCTGCCAACAATACCAAAGACCACGAAGCGAGAGCTGCGGCAGCGTGGCAGGCTGAAACGGGCGACAGGCTGGAAGTGTTTGATTTGCCCGTGGAGAAAGGTAAGGGACAAGCCGATTATCTGATTGTTTCAGACGACCTGCCCCGTGAGCAATGGGTAAAACTGGATTTTATGTTTACCGAAAATCCCGAACGTGCGGAATTGATAAACCGTTATTTTGCACACACCGCCGACGCATGGAAAGGGAAGGTTGACAATATTCAAGAGCATTTCAACAAAGCCGATATTGTCCCGCTTGATTTGCGCCATCTGAATGCGGTAAACCGGCATAAATTGTTGCAGTATGTGTTATCATTGCCAAAAGAACAGCGGGATAAAGTCCGCTTATTGGTAAAAATATCGGAGTAAGTCATGCCGTCTGAACTGTATGTCAGCCGCGAAGTAAAAGTATTTTTAGGCGGGAAAACCGCCCCGTCCGAATTGTTGGACTATCTGTATCCGCGTCTCGCCGAAATCGACAAGGAGGCAGCCGAGCAAATGCAGGGCGAGTTTTCGGGCTGCGTATTTTCGATTGCGGATTTGTCCGCTGCGGCATTTGCCCGTGTATGCGGATGGATACTTGAGGCTGCTGAAAAGTCCGAGTGGATTAAGCCTTACAAGTCCGATTTAAAAGCTGCGCTTGAAGCCGATCCAAGATTCAAGTCTATGTAACCCAAAGGCCGTCTGAAACCGATTCAGACGGCTTTTTTCATAACCGCTCAAATTTCGCGTTTTAGCGCGTTTAAATACTTAGGGCAAGCAAAGATATATCCAGCATTTTAAAATCAATCCTAGAGGCTTCTAAAACGCCCCTGAATCGAATTTTAAATAGATGAACTGCGCAAGGCCGTCTGAAACCTGATATTCGGGTTTTAGGCGGCTTTTGCATTTGGATTGGGAAGTGAAATCCTGCCGTCCGTCTTTTTGAACTTGGCAAGGCAAAATGGAGCAATGGATACGAACAACACCCCCCTCAAAATCAAATTGTCCGCCGCGCTGCCGGTTGCCCTGGCGACCGGTGCCGACAAGGTGCGTACTTTTAAAGGCGTTGCCAATTCGGGCAAGCCCTTCGGCTACGGCGGTTATCAGGCAGTCGTCGATTTGGCCCAGCTGTCGCACAAAGCGTCCGTCCCCGTCCTGTTGGAGCATTCCCCCGTCAAGATGGCGGGCGTGTGCAGCCTGTCGGTAACGGCGGACGGCCTGATTGCGGAAGGCAGTCTGTTGTCCAACGAGTTTGGCACGCAGATCGCCGAAGCAGCCGACCAAGGTTTCCCTTGGGAAATGTCGGTTTACGCGCAGGCGGAATCCTACGAGGAGCTGGCGGCGGGCGCAGTATTGTCCGTCAACGGCAACGAGGTAACCGGGCCGGCCGTCATCCTGCGCCGTTGTGCGATACGCGAGGTGTCGTTTACCGCCGTCGGTGTAGATGGCGAGACGGAGGCGGTGGTGTTGTCGGACGGCAGTCCCTTGCCGGATATTTTTAAACAACCTTTGGAGTTATCTATGACACCCGAAGAAAAGAAAGCGTTTGACGACCTGAAAGCGGAAGTCGATACGCTCAAGGCTGAAAAAGCCGAAGCCGAGAAAAAGCTGAAAGAAGCCGAAGCGGCTGCCAAGAAAAACCAAGTCAAGGCGAAATTGTCCGCCGCCGGCTTTAAGGAAGGCGAAAACGGCAAGTTTGAAGGCTTGTCCGACGCTACCATGATCGTGCTTTTGTCTGCCGACATTGAAGCGGCAGAAGCCATGATTGCCGATTTGACGCCGAAAGCCACCCAGTCTGCCGTACCACCCGCACTGTTGAGCGAAGGCGCAGGCAAAGGCGAATCTGAACACACCGGCGAGGCGGAGGGCAAGTTCTCCGTAGCCAGCCACAAAGGCTTATTGGGAGGCTCTTATGTCTAAAGTCAAAACCGAAATCTTAGGCCCTGCTATTTCCGATTTTTTGAAATATGAAGCGACGCCGTTAACGCGTGTGGCTGTTGCTGCTTCGCAAGGCACAAAAGCCGGTACATTTGTTAGATTTCCTCTCCGCAGCGATTTCAAATTGCTTGCGTTGACGGATGAAGCCGACGGTAAAGTCATCGTACAGCCGCACAATTGCATCATCAATCTGGATCGATGCTCAGACGATGGAATTCGCGGCGGTACATCAAAAACGAGAGGTAATGTGATTGAGCATCTGAATAAAGACGGCGATCTGTACGGCATCGTTTATATTTTAAACCGTATTGTCAATCTCGATCCCAATGGCGACAGCCTGTAACTATAAGGAAAAAATATGCCTTTATCCGATAACAGCAAGTTTGGCGTGCAGGCTTTGACCACCGCCTGCAATAAAATCGACCCGGGCGCAAGCCAAATCCGCGAGCTGGGTATTTTCGAACCCGAATACCTGACCACCACCTACGCCGACATTGAGTTCCAAGACGGCAAAGTTCACTTGGTTGCCAGCAAAGAGCGCGGTACGGCCGGCCAGGCAGTGGATAGCCCGAAACGCAAAATTCACACCGTCAAAATCCCACACCTGCCGATTCATGACGTCATCCGCGCGGACGACGTGCAGAACCTGCGCGCTTTCGGCACAACCCAAGCCGCAACCGTTATGGACAAAGTGAATGAAAAACTCGCCGGCGGTAAATCCGACCTTGAATACACCCGCGAGCATCTGATGCTCGGCGCGTTGCAGGGCAAGATTTTGGATGCAGACGGCAGCGTGATTTTGGACATCAACACCGATTTCAAAATTACACGCAAAACACAAAACATCGAATTGTCGAAAGACGCGACCAAAGTCGGCGCGGTATTGGACAAGCTCTTGTCCGAACAACGCCAAAAATTCAACGGTGCGCAAGTGCGCGGCTGGGTTGTCTATTGCGGCATGGAGTTTTTGAGTGCGCTCAAAGAGCATAAGTCTATCTTCGAAGTGTACAAACGCTTTGACGAAGCACGCGCCTACCGCGAAGGCGATACGCTCAATCCGACCGAGTTTGTCCACAAAGGCATCCGCTTTATCGAGTATGCCAACCATTTCGGCAGCGACGCCGACATCGGTGCGGACAAAGCCATTCTGCTGCCGGTTGGCCGCAATCTCTACAAAGAGTATTTCGCGCCTGCCGACATGAACGCCACCGTCAACACCCGCGCCCTGCCGTATTACGCCAGCCGCGAGAAATTGCAGCACGACAAAGGCTGGAGCCTGCATATGCAGTCCAATCCATTGCCGATTGCGCTGCGCCCCGAGTTGTTGGCAACGCTGACCATGTCTTAAACGGATTTCAGACGGCCTTTAAGGCAGTTTTAAAGGTCGTCTGAAAACGGAGGACGGCATGATTACCATCCAAGACATGATTACCCGCTTCGGCGAGCAGGAAATGGCGGAACGGTCGAATCATGAGAACTACGAAACAATAGACGAAGCGGTGATGGCGGCGGCAATTGCCGATGCGGAAGAAGAAGCGGCAAGCTACCTTCGGGCGGCGAAACTGTTTTTTACCAACGACACCGCGCCGCAGGTTTTGAAAATCAAAGTCTGCGACATCGCCCGCTACTACCTCTACGACGATGCGGTAACAGGTATTGTCGAAGAGCGTTATCAGTCGGCAATCGCCTGGCTGAAGATGGTCGTCAAAAATCCGAATATGCTGGACGAAAACCGCGTATCGGATGACCGCAGACCATCAACGTGTGCCGTTTATGTGAATGCCGAACCCGATTTGAGGGAATGGCTGAAGGAGTAGGCAATGCGGATTACGGTATCGCACGACTTGTCGCGTATCGCCCAAAGCCTGAACCGCCTGTCGGGCAGGTTGAACGGCAGCCTTGAAGAGCCTTTGCGCGCTATCGGCGGCATCCTCGAATCTTCGACCCGCCGTCGTATCGCCGAAACCAAAACCGCGCCTGACGGCAAACGCTGGCAGGATGTCAGCCCCGCTACGGCAGAAGCCAAAAACGGACGCGGCGGGATTTTGGTGGACCACGGCAACCTCTTGGCAAGCATTACGCACGAGGCATCGGCAAAAAGCGTGATTACCGGCTCGGTAATGGGCTACTCGGTTTATGTGCAGGAAGGCACGAAAACCATGCCGGCGCGTCCGTTTTTGGGCTTGTCTTCGCAAGATTATCAGGACATTGACGATTTAATGTCCGATTGGCTGGAAGGATTGATTGTCTGATATGGCTTTAAAACAGCATGAAAACTTATTGGCGGTCTATCCCGAAATCTTAGGCCGTCTGAAAACCGTCAAAGGCATTAAGGCGGTTAAGGAAATCGGCGAACTTGCCGAGCTGCTCGCCCAAGGCGCGGCGAAACGCAAAGCCGCCCCGCTGGACGGCGCGGTCTATGTCGTTTACGGCGGCTCGACCTTTGCCGACGAAGCGAAAAACGGCAAATTCCTCAAATCGACGCTGCACTTTACCTTCGTCCTCGCACGAAGCTATACCGCCAACGGCAAATCCACGTTGTACGAGGTCGGCGAGACCCTGACGGCAATCCAACGGGTGTTTTCAGGCTGGGACGCGGGCGACGAATATGCCGTTACCCCCTTCCGCCGCATCGCCTCGCCATCCATCGAATACAACGACGGCTTTGCTTTTTACCCCATTTCATTCGCCTGCGACACCGTGCAGGCGGCAAACTAAAGGAGCTGCCACATGGCAAAACAAAACGACCACGGCTTAATCTTTGAGGGCGACGTCAAGGTACGCAACCTCAATCAAAAAGGCTCGGGCTTTATCGACATCGGCAACACCACCGCCCTGACCACGCAGACCAGCGTGGAAACCAAAGAGCGCGTATCCAAGCAAAAAGGCACTTACGGCAGCGCACTCGACAGCCTGAAAACCGTCAAGCCTACCGAAATCGGTCTGAAGCTCGATACTTTCGATAAAGACAACCTCGCGCTTGCCCTGATGGGCGAAGCCGCCGTCATCGCGGCTACGGCGCAGACCGTTACGGGCGAGACCGTGACCATCGGCAAAAAAGGCATGGCGTACAAACTGGCAAACGGCAACATCGACCCGGCTACCGTCAAAGTCAAAAACAAGTCAAACGCCAATGTTGATGCCAAGCATTTGGACATTAATGCCACCTTGGGCATGATTACCATCCTGCCGGCCGCAGATACTGTCAACGACGGCGAAAACATCACCGTCGAATACAAAACCCGCGATTCCGGCGGCTATAAAGTGTCCGCCGCGACCTTGTCGCGCTTGGATTTAGAAATCTACGTTGACGGCCGCAACCGCGTTACCGGCGAGACCGGCATTCTGCACATCCCCCATGCCGTACTGGCGGCGGACGGCAGTATTGACTGGTTCGGCGACGACTTTAATGAGGCGGAATTCAAAGGGACGGCGGTGTTAGCTTCGGGCGAGACTTCGACCTATTCCTTCACGTCGTACAACAACTAAAGATTCGGTAATAAACAAAGGCCGTCTGAAACTGGCTTCTGCGTCTAGACGCAGCGGCGGCAGGTTTCAGACGGCCTTTTTTAAACGGGTTTTAAAACAGGATTAAATTATGGCGAATATTCAGGCAGGTTTAGAGATTAAGGCGGGCGTGTCCGGCGTTGAAAACATCGACGCGCTGGCGCAGTCCATCGAGGCGGCAGGCATCGATACGAGCAAGCTGACCACCGAAGCGAAAGAGCTGGGCGCAACGCTGGCCAAAGCACAAGCGCAACAGGCGGCAATTGCAGAATATAAGGCGTTGTCGGCGGAATTGGACAATACCGCTAAAGAAATGCGTGCACTGGACGAGCTGACCGCGACGTTGGAGAAATCCATGCGCGGCGGCGGTACGCAGCAACAGCAAGCCGATTTGGCGAAACTGCGCGCCGAATCCGAGCGGCTGGCAAAAAGCGAAACCGAACTGACGGGCAAACTGTATGCCGCCCGCGATGCGATGTCGGTGTCGGGCGTGTCCGTCAAAAATCTTGCCGCCGAAGAGGCGCGCCTGTCGTCCGAATCCGCCGCCGCAACGGCGCAGCTCGACCGCCTGACCGCCGAAGCACAAACCCTAAAAGCCATTGCTGATGCAAAAATCCAGCTCGGTATCGATACCGACGACAAGGCACGGCAGGAAATCCAAAAGACCAAAGACGCCTACGAATTGCTTAAAAACAGCGGCACACTCTCGCATGAAGAATTAGCCCGGGCGGCGCAGTTGCAGGAAGGCAAGGTGCGCGAACTTGAAGCCAGCCTGAAAGGTGTGAAGCCGTCTATTGCCGAGGTTGCTTCGGAGATTCAGGGCTTGGTCGGCGGTGCGGGCGGCTTGGCGTTTGCCACCCGCGAGGCAATGAAGTTTGAAACCGCTATGGCGGGCGTGAAAAAAGTCGCCGAAGGCACGGACGAGCAGTACGCCCAACTTTCAGACGAGCTGAAGAAAATGGGCGCGGAATTGGGCATTTCCGACGCCGAAATGGCGGATCTTGCCGCAGCGGGCGGACAGCTCGGCATCCCGATTGAGAAGTTGTCGGAATTTACCGCCATCGCGTCCAAGATGTCGGTTGCCTTCGGGATGAGCGCGGAAGAGGCAGGCAATGCCGCCGCGACGATTGCCAACGTGTTCCAGCTCCCAATTGGTGAGGTGGAAAAACTCGGCGATGCCATCAACGTTTTGGGCAACAATACCGCCGCACGAGAAAAAGACATTGTTGCGGCGATGGCGCGTATCGGCGGTACGGCCAAGCAGTTCGGATTGGCCGCCGACGAAGCCGCCGCGCTTGCCGACGCCTTTATCGCATTGGGCAAACCGCCCGAAGTGGCTGCGACCGCCATCAATGCCATGCTGCAAAAACTGCAAACCGCGCAAAGCCAGGGCAAAGACTTTCAGGCGGCCTTGGAAGGTATCGGTACGTCTGCAGATGAGATGGCGGCCAATATCGCCGCCAATCCGCAGCAGGCTTTGACGGACTTCTTGCGCAAACTCGAAGGCTTGGATAAACAAAGCCGTGCCCTGACACTCTCGCAACTCTTCGGTACGGAATATAGCGACGACATCGCGCTTTTGGTCGGCTCGTTGGGCGAATATGAAAAGGCTTTGGGCTTGGTCGCCGACAAGGGGCAGGTCGTCGGCGCGATGCAAAAAGAAGTGGCAAACGCCATGTCCACCAGCGAAGCGCAAATCAACAAAGCCAAGCAGGAAATCATCAACGTTGCCATCGAAGTCGGCGAAAAGCTGCTGCCTTTGGTGTCTCTATTGGCAAGTACGGCCGGCAGTGTGGCAAGTGCAATCGGAGCGATTACCGAAGAGTTCCCGGCCTTGACGCAACTTGCCGCACTGTTCGCAGCAGGCGCAGTTGCCGTCAAGGCTTATGAGGCGGCTGTTCGACTGACTGGTGGTGCGGTATCGGCATCATTTGCGACCCAGCGTGTCGGGATTGAAGCAACCAAAGCATCCATCCTGTCTACCACTGTCGCTGCACGAGAGCTGGGCATCGCGCTCAAATCCGCTGCTGCCGGTAACGGTTTCGGTAATGGCGCGGCTGCTGCGGGAGCATTGGCTCAAAATCTCAAGACGGCGGCATCCAATGCCGGATTATTGTTTGCGGCTTTTGAGGTTGGCCGTGGTGTAGGCGGCTGGCTGCGCGAAAATACGGATTTAGCAAAAATTTTCGGCGATAACCTCGCCCGTATTCCTGCCATTTTGGATAGTCTGTTTACCACCGGCGGTCTCGACAAGTATCACGAGTTTTTCAAAACCGAAGCCCAAATTAAGCGCGAGTTGGAGATAGCGGATAAAAAAGCTCAGGAGGCAGCCGAAAAAGCTGCCGCCGCCAAGAAAAAGGCAGCCGAAGAGGAAGCCGCCGCCATCAAAGCCCTGCAAGCCGAATATCGTGCGTCTGCAACAGAGTTGTCAGCATTAGAACACAGTATGGCGGCATTGCGTGCCGACGGACGAGAAACGAGCGACTTTTACAGTGAGCTGGCAATCAAGCTGGAAAACGTACGCACCAAAACCGCTGAACTGAAAACCGAACTTGACAAGAAAAACGTCAAAATCAGCGCAGATACGGGCGAGCTCGCCGCAGCACAAAAAGCCCTTGAGGCTTTGGGTTTGACGGCGGAAGAAGTAACCACCGGCATGAGCAAAAAGGCGGCGGAAGGTATTGCCAATTTTTCGCGTGTTGCCTCTCAGTTTGGTAATGATGCCGAGCAGATGGGCCGGGTGTTTCAGGCTGCGCTCAAGCAGATGGACAGCAAAGAATCAACCGATGCTCTTTTGGCTGAATTGGAAAAGGTAGGCAAACAATCCGGGCTGACGGCCGAAGAAATCAAGAAAATCGGAGATACGGCAAGGGAGTCGACGGACAAGGTTGCCGATGCCTTCGCCAAAATCGGCGTGGACAGTAAAGCCGTGATGACGGGCATCAGCAGTGATGCGCGGCAGGCATTCGCCGATTTTCAGACGGCCTCGACAGAAGCGGCGGCGGCCGGTCAAAAAGATGCCAAGCTGATACAGGCAGCCTTTGAGGCCATGATGGGCAAACTTAAAAGCAAGGAGGAATTTGCCGAGTTTCAACACCAGCTCAAAGCCAGCGGCGACGCGGCACTGTTGACGCAGGAGCAGCTTGCCCGTTTGGGCGATGCAGCTTCGGGCGGTGCGGAAAAAGCCAAAACCGCCTACCAAGGGTTAAATGATACTGCCGCTAAAACAGGCGAAGCCGCGAAAGCCGCGCATGAAAAAGGCTCGCAAGCGGCGGAAAACCATGCCCAATCGGTCAGAAAAGTGGCGACAGCCAACAAAGAGGCGGCAGCGGAGGCAGAAAATGCAGCCAAAGCGGCAGCAAATGCGTCTAAATCGTTTAGCGATTATGGCTACCGTCTGACTCAAACGGCTGGATTTTATAAGCTCAATAATGAGCAGCTGGATTTGATGAACCGACAGTTTTCCGGGATTAAGTTGGGCATGGAGGCCACATTCCGCGCTGCTCAGATGAAAGAGTACACGCAACAGATTTACAGCGCGAATACCGCGATGCAAAGGCTGACCAATGCTGCTGCTCAAGGCGCAGTGACACAGGATATCTTGAACGATGCGGCCAGCGCGGCCTCTCGTGCTGCCGATAAATTGGGGAATACTGAGCTGACAAAATTCCGCAATGCGATATCCGATGCCCAACGCCGGCTGAATGCCCTGCGTCAAGAAGCACATGATGCAACCCGCGCGCTTGAGGCCGAGCTTGCCGAGCTTAATGGTAATACGGAAGCGGTTTATTCTTTGCAGCAAGAAAGAAAAATCCGTGAGCTGCAACAAAAACTCGACAATGCCAACCGCCTCAAACAAACCGACGTTGCGCGCGAATATCAGCGTCAAATCGATTTGCAGCAACAGATTTACAACAGGCAGCGCAGCAAGCGCGCCGAATCTGCCGCGCAAGAGCAAGTCCGCAACCAAGGTTCGTATGGTAACAGTAATGCCGCCCAGCGGTTGCAACAAATCGGCAATACGCAGGTTAATATCGACCCGGAAAAGCTTAACCAAATTTTGGCGCAGCGCGACCAAGCGGTTGCCGAGAAAGCTGTTAACGGTTTTATGAATAGTTTACAAGCTTCATTAAAGCGCACGACATAATTCAGACGGCCTGCAACCATCTGACTGCAACCATGCCAAGCCCCGATTTTCGGGGCTTTTGTTTTAATAGGGTTTTGAGAAAAATACGCAAAGGCCGTCTGAAATGGCAAATCAAGAATGGACGCTGAAACGGAAAGACAATGGCGTGGCCGTACATCTGCCGCAGGATATGCGCTGGGACGATGAATTTGAATGGAACAAGGTGGCGCAGGCCGCTCCGCAGCGCACTTTGTCGGGCGGATTGGTCATCCAACAAGGCATTAAGGCAAACGGTCGTCCGATTACGCTATCGGGCGATTGGGTGTGGCTTGATTTGAGTATCTTACGTACGTTGCGTGACTGGACGGACGTCCCCGAATTGGAGATGACGCTGACGCACTACGACGGCCGCGAATTTAATGTTATTTGGCGCACCCATAACGCGGCTTTGAATAATGTCGAGCCGGTGCATTACTCAACACCGGAAACGGATAGCGAACGATACACTGCCCAGCTCTGCCTGATGACATTTTAAGGTCGTCTGAAAACAGATTTAAACAGGATTTAAAAAGGTTTCAAAAATGGAAAAAACAACGCGTCTGACGCAGCAGGATTTGCAGATTTACCCCAGCCAGCGCATGACCGATACGCCTGACGGCGGCGGTTTGATGGTCGGTCAGCCGCTGACCGGCGAGGATAACGAGATTTTCCCGCCCGTCTCAGACGTTGACCGTACGATGGGCAGCCTGGACGCGCGTCTGCTGTACCCTGCCGTCCTGCGTAACGACTCCGAGCCGCTTTACGGCGGGCATTTTGTCATTACCGAGCCGCCGACCTCTGAAAACGTGTCTTTTTTAGCGTTTAAGGCGCGCAACTACGGAGAGAGCCGCGCGGATATTATGCCGCGCATTGAGGCGTATTCTGTGCCGACAGTGGAGAGCCGCATGACGTTATTGGGTCGCCATTTGGCAGGCGTGCGCCTTGTGCAGGCGTATCAGCGCGTAGAGGCTCCTTTGCCGAAGGTTGGCGAGCGTTATTGCCTGCAATATGAAGAAAAAACCAAAGATGTGACGCGCCGTATCACGGAGTATTTCCGCATTATCAACATCGAAGATGAAGTGCGAGTTTTTGAGATCCCAAAATCAAACGGTGAGGTCGAGGAAGTGCCGCGCCGTGTAGTCAAAATGGAAATCAGCAATCCGTTAACCCGAGATTTTGATGGTGTCGATTATCCGGTTAAGGGGTATGCCGCGCCTAAAGTTAAGATTTTGGAAACCCAAGTGGCAGATTCCGCGGCTTATTATGGCGTGAAACCTGTATCAGACGGCCTTTCGGCAGGAGATGCCACGCTGACGGTGTCTAGCATTTACGAAAAGCTTGTACCGACCTCGACAGTCGAGACACCTTATGTGGACGAATACCCGGTTCCCGGTGAAGCATGGGTCGCCGCTGCGCCGGAAAAGCAGCTTTTTGCGGGGCGTGTTGATAGTGGAACCTTAACTTTGCCTTCGGCTGTTTTACCCGGCAGTATCAAGATTGGGAACTACACAGACAATGGCTTCGGTCAACTTAAAAGCGGGGACAATATCGTCAATGCCGATTACGCTCATGGGCGTCTGAGTGGTTTGCCGACAGGTTATTACACGGTAACTGCGGTTCCGGGTGCTAAATCATCATCCGCTCGATATGCTATTGCGGTAGAAATTAAAGAAACCAATCACGGTACATCATTTGCCCCTCTGCTTAGACCTAATCCTGCTTTGGGTAGTTTAAAAGTGTCTTTTATGGCTTTGGGCGTTTGGTATGTTTTGACCGATACAGGCGACGGCGTGTTACGGGATGAGGCCGGTAAAAGTGTAGGTACGGTATCGTCTGCAACAGGCAGTGTATTGCTTAATCTACCGTCTCTTCCGGATGTTGGCAGCCGCTTAGTGTTCCAATGGGGAGACTCCTCTGGTTTTACGTCTTTTGATGGCGGAAAGACGGGCGGAAATAATCTGCCCAAGGCGGCAAACGGGAAGTGCACTTATTCCCTGGGGCATTCGATTAAGCCGGGAACGCTGGTGCTTACTTGGCAAAATAACGGTAAGAAAAGAGCGCAAGACGATGGCGCAGGAAAATTAACGGGTGATGCAACTGGCAGCGTGGATTATTTGAACGGTACGATTAGATTGCCGGCTTATATTGACTCTACTTCAGTTGATTATGTTTGCGATGAGCCTGAACGCATTCAGGTTGGTCTTGCTGATGGGCGTGGGTTGACCGCAGAGGAAAAAGGAGAGATATGGAATATCACACTAGGTACGGCAGTACCGGATTGGCGCGCTGTTTCTTTAACGGCTTTGGGAGGCTTTGAGGAATATACAAGTACAACCGTTTCAAACAGGTATTCTTGGGAAGTGGCAGCATTGAGATAGGAGAAGTAATGGGAGTAAAAACTGGTTCGGGCGGCTTTAAAATTGTATTGTCCGCCAACCCTGCGAAAAATGGCGAGTTTACAATCGGCGGTCGAATAGCCGAGGGTGTGAGTGGTGTAGGGTCGACAATGATCGTGCCTAAAGCGGTGTTACAGGTTGCCGGTCATGAAAGATCGATGGTTGAACAAAATATTTTAGATACAACGCATAAGTACCTAAAATCGCTTGAGACAAAAGAAATAAACCGTTATGGAAAAATAGTCAGTTGGTATGCAGATTACCTGACTAGTGATCCAGCTTCAATAAAAAAACGTCGTGGCAGCTTGAACGGCGGCTTGTTATTTAATGTTTTGAACGACTTTGATCAAGGAAGCGTCTGTGTTTTTGATACCTGGTCATTTCATGACGGCGAGACAGAGATTGTTGAACGAGGCGGTACGCTTTATAAGAATTGGAATGCAGTACAAGGTTCGGGCGATGCAGTCGGTACGTTGACTACTGACGGTAAAGTCATTATCAATGACCGTAATATTGCCTTCCTGAATCTTAAAATTACAGGCGGTATCGTACGCCAGCCACAGATCAAGGGTTATGGTTATGCAGGCCGCACACCTGCCGCGCCGGTCAAGCCTGAAAGCTTTACCGTTTACGCGGGCAATGGCGAAATTGTCGGTAGAAGCAACGCCGCAGGCGAAATTACCGGCGGCATTACAGGCAAAATCGACTACGAGACAGGCTTCTACGAAATCAAGCGCGATGAGGGTTTCTACCCCGAAGATTTACGCTACAACGCCGTGACCCAAGACAACCTGCCTTTGGATTCGTCGATTATCGGTATCGATGCTGTGCGCCTGCCTGCCGACGGACGCGTACCTGTGTTCCGCAAGGGCGATATGATCGTGATTTCCAACCGCCTCAAGCAGGATTTGGGCAGCGCTTTTACCGCCGCTCAAAAAATCACGCTCAACCGTCAAAATATCGACCGCCTCTGCTTGGTCGACAGTAAGGGCAAACACGTCCTCGCCGAGAAATACACGGCAGACCTCAAAGCGGGCAGCATTACTTTTGCCGAGCCGTTGGACTTGTCGCAATATACCCTGCCGCTGACTGCCGTTTGCGCTTGGGAGGAGGAAAACCGTGTGACCGGCGTCGATATTTCAGGCCGTCTGAAACTCCAGTTTGCTATTGGGCGCAACTATCCGAAGGAGCATACATTTGTATCTTCCGCTCTGATCGGCGGCGATTTGCTGGTGCGCGCTACCGAGCCGTTTTCGCAACAGGCATGGGACAATGTGTGGAGTGACGCGCAACGCGGGGAGCCTATTTTGGCGCGTACCAATGTCAAAGACTACCCAATTAAGTTGGCCAGCAACGGCGCGATTACCGAGCGTTGGCTGATTAAATTCATTACTGCAACCCAATTTGAGCTTTACGGCGAGCGGCTGGGCTTGGTCGCAAAAAGCGATACCTTGACCGATCTTGCGCCGACCAATCCGGCAACCGGCAAGCCGTATTTCACGCTCAAAGCGGCGGCATTCGGCGGCGGCTGGTCGGTACAGAACTGTATTCGCTTCAATACCTACGGCACGCCGTTGCCCGTTTGGATTTTGCGCAGTGTTCAGCCTTCGCCGGACAAGCAAAACGGCCGCGATGGTTTTACCGCGTGTTTGCGCGGTAATACAGTGGCCGAATAAAAGATAAGGCCGTCTGAATAGTGCTTTCAGACGGCCTTTATACCGTTTGTTTCTTTTTTATGCCGTTTGTTTTAGAATACATTATTTAAAATAAATATGGAGAATGAAATGGAAAACTATTACAAACTTCTTGGGATTATGTCATCTGCAACGGAAGAAGAAATTAAACGGGCTTTGAGGCGTGCTGCGGAGCGACAGGAGCTGGAATTGGATGAGATAAGATGGTGTCGCGAGTATTTGCTGAATCCGGCGGCAAAAGCGGAATACGATAAAATCCTCCATGCCGAAAATCCCGAACTTGCCAAAGAAGAAAGCGAAAAAGCGAAAGAAAGAGAAAAGCTCAGACAGAAAAATAAAAAAAGCGGAGGGTCTGATTTCTTGAAATTGATCGGTACCGGGATTTTGGTTTCCATCCCGATGCTTTGGTTTACATTCAAAAACGGCGGCACGTCATCCAAGCCGAGCGTATATCAGGCACAATCAGCCTGCGAAAGCGCGGTAACGGGTATTTTAAAATCGCCTGCTTCGGCTGATTTCGGGGGATGGCAACGACGTGAAAATGCCGATGGGACGTTTGAAATAAGCGGATATGTCGATTCGCAAAACAGTTTCGGGGCTATGTTGCGTGCGCAATTTAGCTGCTCCGTCGATGCAAGCGGCAGTCAGGCGAAAATTACTTATTTCCGCTGAAAGCAATAAAATAAAATAGAAACAAGCAAGTGAGTGCAACTATGCCAAGCCCCGATTTTCGGGGCTTTTGTTTTAATGGGGTTTTAAACCATTGAAGTAAAAAGAAAGGCCGTCTGAAATGTTTGATACGCAACGTGTGCCGGTAAAGGTTTACCGCTGGGATGACGAGGGTGCGCCGCAGGTTGAATCGGCGGCAGGCAGCATTAAAACGATTTTAAAAGCCTGCCTGGTTACCGGTTATGGCGAGGGTAATAAACACAAGGACGGGCTGGGCTGGGAAATGGCGTTTGAAAAGACGCAAGAAGCCTGTTTCCGCAGTATGCACCCGAAGGCAACAAAGTGGTGGCTGGGGGTGGATGACTCAAAATATGGAGACCGTGCAAGATACGTTGATTTATGCGGTCTTTTGGAACCAACATCGGCAAAGGCGGGGAAAGTCAAACAAAAGGTTAACAACAGCAGTGGATTTTACAATTTCATTTACAAAAAAGACAACAATAACCGGGATAAGATCCAATGGGTTGTGGTCGGCAATGAGCGCGCATTTACTTTAATTATTTTATGGCAGGATTATTGCTCGTTTTTTATTTTTGGCAACTTCTCCAGTCTCGCCGTGGCTGACGACGCGAATACTCTGCTTGGATATGTGTCAGATGTGGATGAGAATTTTATTTATGGCACTGGCAGTGAAGTTGTTATTTCTGTGGTGCCGATGCGTGATTATAAGGGAGATATTGCTTCTATTTTAGGATTTAAAAGCAAAGGATACGGTGATTATGGTAGCTATCCTAATCCTATCACAGGTGGGTTTATAGCGGATGATATTTATCTGCAAGAACCAATTGGGAGTGGCAAATATGCGCTTCGCGGATTGTTTCCCGGTTTTATGAAAATTGGCGAAGTCATGCCCTTGTTTAACGTTATTCCGATGGGAACGGTTTACGACAATTTAGACGATAGCGAGGACAGATTTATGTATATCAATACAATTGGTGGGGGCTCTTTTTTGGTAAATCTCACAGCCTGGGAGCTGTAAACCATGCCGAATTATGTTTTCCGCAGCCGTCTTGCCGTTAAGCGCGGCAAGTCGCGTAGCAAAATCGTCAATCGGATTGGGCGAAGCCGTGCCTTCAAATCGCCGCATTGGAAATACGGCGGCCACGGCTATATCGCCGGCGAAGGTACGGGTATTGTTACGGTGGGCGGCCAGCCGGCTTCGCGCCGTATTTATCTGTTTGCACGCCCTACAATGGAATGTATTGCGGATTGTTGGAGCAAAGAAGACGGCAGCTACCGCTTTGACCGGCTCAAGGAAGACGAGGAGTATTTGATGGTGGCGACGGATTATAAAAAGCAATACGAGCCTGTTTCTTATGATTTTATTAAACCTTATGTCGAGCGTGACGGCGGCGGTTGAGGCCGTCTGAAATGTCCGAAGACAAAATTTATGCTGATTCGGCGCGTATCCCTTTGCCTTTCGGCTTGGCGATTGGCTCCCGTCCGTCGTCCAGGCTCTTGCCGTTGGCTTTCAGACGGCCTTTACGCCATATTGAGGATGGCGGCGAGATTATTCCCGATACGCCGCTTAAGCCTAATCCGTACCGCCCTCCGGATGGTTATGCGACTGTTTCGGGGGCGTGGGGCTTTGTGCAGCAGGCGGTGTCAACGCAGGCGGTGTGCGCGGCCGGTCGTTATGATTTGGGCGACATGGCTGCCCAAGTGTCGGGGATAACGGCAGAGGCTGTCGGGGAGGCGGTTTGTTTTCAGACGGCCTTTTCGGATATGCCTGAGTTGGAAAGCTGCCTGCATGAAACGGTCGGCTTGTCTGACGGGGTTGCCGGGTGTATGCAGGCGGTGCAGGTCGGAATGGATGGTCTGGACGGCTGTCTGCATGATGCTTTTCCCGATGATTTGTTCCTAAGCGGCTGTAATGCGGACCGATCATCGGCAGGTCTTGGCGAGGCTTTGGCGGCGTGTTCGGAGAGTGTGTTTTCCGATGACGCGCCGGTTGGCGATTGTTTGGTATCGGAGGTGCGCGAGGCGGCGGTATTGGCACGCTGTGCGCATCCGCAAAGCCTGCCTGCTTTAGCTGTGCCTTGCGAGTATTATGAGATTCCGGTTGATCCGGAGCCTGTGCCTGAGACTTATGTTTGCGGTATCCGCCCACCTTCAAACCGGCTGCACCTGCGGTTTTACCGCAAAAAGATTGCACACGATGCGCGCCATATTCCGCTGCCGTTTGCTTGTTTTGATACGGTAAGCACTCCTGTTTTAGACGGATATATCATGCAAAATATTATTAAAGCTACGGTCGACGGCCAGCCGATCGGGCTGTTTTCTGCATCCTTTACGACGGATACTGCCGGTTATTGCTGGCAAGGCAGTTTGACTGTTTCTCCCGATGATTTCGCCAAGATTAATCCTGATGCCCGCCCGAAAGGCCGGGAAGCCGAAATCGAGGTGCAAATCAATGCGGATACTTTTGTCATCATCGCGGAAGATTACAGCGACAACCGCCGCTTCGGGCAAAAGAGCTATACGGTAACCGGCCGCAGTGTTACCGCCCGTTTGGGCGCGGACTATGCGCCTAAAGGCCGTGGTACATACCGCAATCCGATTTATGCGCAACAAATCGCAACGGAGGTTTTACGCCCGACAGGTGTGGATTTGGACGGCTGGACGATGGTTGATTGGTTGATTCCGGGAGATGTGTATTCGTTGACCGATAAAACGCCGATTGCTGTTTTACAGGAGCTGGCTCAAGCCGCAGGGGGATTTGTGGAGAGCGACCGCGCCCGACCTGTTGTCCGCTTTAAGCCCAAATGGAAAAAGGCTTCTTGGGAGGTTTCCGATGCGCCTGCCGATGTCAGTGTCCCTGTCAGCGTGATTTTCAGCATCAGCGGCCAGCGCAATGTATCGGAGCGTGCCAATGGGGTTTATGTTTGGCCGAGCCATAACAAGGGCAAAGGCGCGGATGTGTACCGCAACGGCAGCAACCGCGAGCCGCGTGCCTCCGCGCTGACCAATACGCTTTATACCGACCAGCCGGTCTTGCTTGCCGCCGGTATCGCCGCTTTAAGCGAGACTGGCGTTCATAAGCGCGAAACGGTGTCTTTGCCGGTATCGGATAAATACGCCATTCCTATGGCGAATTTAGGCGAGATTTGGCAAATCAATGAGCCTACGGGGAGCTGGCAAGGCGTGGTGGTTGGTGTGTCGGTCGAAGTCAAAATCGAAAACGATGCGCCTGTCGTGACTCAAAATTTAACGATAGACCGCTATTTTGACGAATGATTAAAGCTGGTTTAAAGATGCTTTAAAGGCCGTCTGAAAGCCATGTTCAGACGGCATTTTATCTTTTTGTTGAGGATAACAAAATGACTAATCTGTATCAAAACCTGACGGCACTGCTCAAGCGCGAACAGCGCGGCATTGCCAAAATAACGGGCGATTTGGGCGGCGGCTCATGGGCGGCGCAAACGCAAAGCGGCGGCAATCTTGTTTTAAGCGGGCAAGCCGCTTTAAATCAGCGTGTGTTTTATGATGTCTTGAGCAACCGTATCCTTGGTCAGGCTCCCGATACTACTGTTTTAGAGTTGGGTGTATAAGGATAAGTGCAGGACAGCCAGGCGTTGCTTTCGTATAACGTCTTAAAATAATTATTATTATTTTGAGGGGGTTTTATGCGAACTGAAGTGTTGGGTGTCGGTATCGGCGACATTTTAAAATTTGAAGCCACTGCCTTGACGCGTGTGAAGGTAAAAGTGTCTGAGGGTACGCGTGCCGGTGATTGGGTCAATTTCTCTTTGCGTGACAATAAATTAGTCGCGTTAACCGATGAGCAAGACGGATACGCTCTTGTTCAGCCGCACAACTGTATTATTGACCTGCGTTATTGCGCCAAGCCTGAAAATATTGCTGATACCTTGCAGCAAGGCGACCGATTCGGCATTCAATATATTGGTGCACCGGTCGAGCATGGACGTCATACCGTTATGCCGTCCGGCCCTGTTATTCCTCCGAAAGAGGCGGAACGCCCGGTGGCTCCTCCTTCCCCTCCTTCTGCATTGAAGCGTAGCCTCAATTTCTTCGGCGACTCCACCAATGCGCGTATCGGCGGTCAGGCTGTGAGTGTTGCCGCCGCTGAAAATCTGCCGGTTGTAAACAACGCACAGGGCGGCAGCCTGGCTGCGTATGCCTTGATGTCGATGAACGGCAGCCCGGTGGAAGTTACTTTTAAAGTCGATACTATTCCGGCTAAAGCAAATGGCGTGATGGTTGATGGCGAGTTGGTTTACGGCGAAGGCGTTACGCCTTTCAGTATGCACTCTACCGTCGTTATTATTGGCGATGACATCGAAGCGGTCATGACCGGCCAAACCGCCAATATTAAAGTCATTCCGCGCGATAGCCAGGCTCACAGCGTTGTTCCGGGCAAAAAATATCCGGTACGCCTGAAAAATAGCGGCAGTGTCGATGGTATTTGCGTGTTGGCAACCGCAAAAAACGACATTAACGGCGCCAATGTCGGTAACTGGCAGACGGTTTTGGCGCGTATTGAAGGCTATATTGAAAAATGTATTCAACAAGTTCAGCCTAAAGAGTCTCCCCGTTATATTGTCCTGACTGTATGGGCTGATAATAAGCCGGGTTGGGCTAAAGAAAACCACCCATACCGACATCAGCTCAAGGATCAATTTAATAATTGGCTCAAGTTTAAATATGGCAATAATGTCTTTGATATTGAGCAATATATTTTATCTGATCAGATTTGGACGGATAGCGGCCTCACGCCAAATGAGGCGGATAAAAAAGCGCAAACGGACGGCGTAATGCCGTTGTCACTCTCACAAGACGGCGGTGCCCATCTGCTTCCGGCGGTTGAGGCTAAAGTCGCTGAACGTATCATCGCAAAAGCGAAAGAGTTGCGCTATTTGTAGGCAAATATAAATAAAAGGCCGTCTGAATAAGGCGGCCTTTGGGAGGATTTTAAATATAAGTGGGACGGCGACGTAACAGTGCGGCAACACTGTTACGCCAGCCAAGCAGAGCATGCCTGCATTGACTTCTAAGGCCGCCTTAGTCTCTAGAGACCGAGGCATTCTATCTGATACAGGAGTGGATGCAAATGCAAATCTATCGTGAATTACGCTGTAAGTTTTGTGGGAAATTGCTGGCAAAAGGAAGCGGTTGTGTACAAATAAAGTGCGCTCGTTGTAAAAACATCAATTCTTTCAGCTAATTAATAAATCAAAAGAATGCCTTTGAGCATCATATTAAATCTGATTTAGAGCATCGCGAATGCCATAATTTAGGAGTATATATGATGCAAAAAATGCAACAAACATTACCTATTATCCCCTGGATGGGTGGCAAACGTCGTTTAGCAAAACATCTTTTGCCCATGTTCCCCGAGCATTCTTGCTATGTCGAGTTGTTTTCTGGTGGCGCAGCATTGTTCTTTATGCGCCCAACGCCTGCTAAAGTAGAGGTACTCAACGACATCAACGGACAGCTCATCAATCTCTATCGTGTGGTACAACATCATTTCGACGAGTTCGTCCGTCAGTTCGAGTGGACGCTGACCAGCCGCGAGACATTCTCCTGCCTGCAAAACACGCCGCCCGAATGCATGACAGATATTCAACGTGCCGCTCGCTTCTTCTACCTTCAACACAACGCCTTCGGCGGCAAAACCGTCCATCAGCATTTTGGGACAGCTACCACGTCAAAAGCGTGGGATGCGTCTCAGATTGAGGTTAAATTAAAGGCTGCTAAAGACCGTTTAAAAGGTGTTTATATAGAGAATGAATCGTGGGATCGTTGCTTCAAGCGATATGACCGTGAGCACACCTTCTTCTATGCAGACCCACCATATTGGCAGACCGCAGGCTATGACCAATCATTTGGCTGGGAACAGTATGAATTACTGGCCAAAGTGATGGCAGAGAGTAAGGGTAAGGTCATGCTATCCATTAATGACCACCCTGATATCAGGGAATTGTTTAAAGATTTCCGTATCACCCAACTGGAGCTGGCTTATACAATCGGAAGAAATAAAACTGGTAAAGCCAGTGGAGAATTGGTCGTATGTAATTGGTAAAATAAAAAGCGACGGTAGCGTCGCTTTTCTTATTTCACATCATCCGATATAGTGCAAAAGCTGTCGAAACTTTCGCGGAGCCTAGAGTGCAAAAGTTACTGCAACAAAGTGCAAAAGTCGGCGGCGGCTTACATACGGCCGAATTTGCCGCTTTTGAAATCGCTGATGGCTTGTCGGATTTCTTCGGCAGTATTCATCACAAATGGGCCGTAGCCGACTACGGGTTCATCAATCGGAACGCCGGAAAGCAGCAAGATTTTGGCTTCTTCGCTACCGGCTTTCGCGCGCACTTTACCGCCGCTTTGCTCAAAATTGACCAATTCTCCGGCTGTTGCCTGTTCATTGCCATTAAACGTAACCGCTCCGCGCAGGACAACCATAGACAGATTGTGATTGTCAGGTACTGCCAACTCGGCTTCTTTATCGGCATGGAGCACAATATCCCAAACATTCATTTCGGTGAATGTGTCCGCCGCGCCTTTTACGCCGTCATGTTCGCCTGCAATCAGACGTAAGTAGCCGGCTTCGTCTGGAAATTCGACGACGGGAATATTCGCTTTGGCAAGATGTTGATAGCGTGGCGGAGTATTTTTGTCTTTGGTCGGCAGGTTGACCCAGAGTTGCACCATTTCAAAGAGTCCGCCTTTTTTGCTGAAGTTTTCAGAGTGGAATTCTTCATGAATAATGCCTGAGCCAGCGGTCATCCATTGCACGTCGCCTTCGTAAATAATGCCGCCTCCGCCGCTGGAGTCGCGGTGTGCCACTTCGCCGTGGTAGGCGATGGTAACGGTTTCAAAGCCTTTGTGCGGATGTTGTCCGACACCGCGCGGACCGTGCGTTTCGTTGGGTGCAAATTCATACGGTGCGGCATAGTCCAGCATCAGGAATGGATTGGTGCCGCGGTCGTCAGCCATATGGGAGAACAAAGGTTGCACGAGGAATCCGTTGCCTACCCAGTGTTGGCTGTCGGCTCGGTAGATTTGTTTGATGTTGCGCATGATAAAGTTCCTTCTTTTTTATGGCCGTCTGAAGCCTTTCAGATGGCCTTTTGTTACAGAATGCTTGTATTATAGGGGGTACAAACTTTATAACAAGTACGCACATTTTTTATACTGTGGTTTGGAGATTTTGTATGTCGGAAACAGAACACGCACACGGCTCTTGCTGTCCGGTCGTTAATACTTTGGATATTATCGGCGGCAAGTGGAAGGTATTGATTTTATATTATTTAAATGAAGAAACCCGACGTTTCAATGAGTTGCAGCGTTTGCTTGCGGGCATTACCCAGCGGATGCTGACGCTGCAGCTGCGCGAATTGGAAAACGACGGTATTGTTCATCGGGAAGTGTATCCGCAGGTACCGCCGAAGGTAGAATATTCGTTGACTGAGTTTGGACGGACGCTGATGCCTGTGATCGAAGCAATGCACCGTTGGGGCGAGCAATATGCTGCGGAATGTGCGAAACATAAAAAGCAGCCGTAGGCTTTTATGGTTGCGATATTGATGAAGGCTTTAAGGCCGTCTGAACAGGCGTGATTCATGGTTTCAGGCTTATTCAGACGGCCTTGTTCTTTAGGGACTAAGCCTGATTAAAATTGATTTTTCAATTCACGCAAAGCGGCGAAGACTTCGAGTTCGCTGTTTAACTTTCGTCCGCTCAATTCTTCGGCGCGTGCCTGAACTTGGGGCAGGTGTACGCGGAAAAACGGATTGACTTTGCGTTCGTGCGCCAGGCTGACAGGCAGTGTCGGCGTGTGTTCGGCTGCGGCCAAGGTCGTCTGAATGTCGGCGTTGTCCGGCTCGATGTGCTGGGCAAAGTGCAGGTTGGAGGCGGTATATTCGTGCGCCGGATAAAACAGCGTTTCTTCGGGCAGCTGGTTGAATCGGTGGAAACTGTCGTAAAGCTGCTCGATTGTGCCGGTAAATACGCGGCCGCAACCGGCGGAGAACAAGGTATCGCCGCAGAAAACGTGCAGGCCGTCTGAATTTTCCAGTAGATAGCTGATGTGGCGGTCGGTATGGCCGGGGGTCGCCCAAACGGTAACCAAGCCTTCGCCAAACGGGAACTGCGTACCTGCGGTGACGGTATGCGTCGCCACGTCGATGTCGCTTTCGCCATAGATTGGGGATTCTAAGAAGCCGTTGTGCAGCGCTTTTGCGCCACCGGTATGGTCTGGGTGCGGGTGGGTAATCCATGTTTGCGCCAGCATCAAGTGGTTGTGCACAAGGAATTTTAAGACCGGCGTGGCATCGGACGGATCGACGCAGACGGCATGGTTGCCTTCTTGAATCATCCAGATGTAGTTGTCGTTTAGGGCTTGGATTGGTGTGATTTTCATATGCTTTCTTCTGGTTTGGGGTTTCAGACGGCCTCTAAATAATCTTTGATATTCGGGCTTTGGCCGAACACGGCTTCATGGGCTTGCTGGATGCACAGTCGGTTGAACAGCAATCTTTGGGTTTGGTCGCCGTCGACAATCCGCACTTGGCCTTGCAGTTTGGGCGCGTCGTGATGAAAGGTGTTTTTAAACGCGTGCCAACGGTCAGCTTGCAGATGAACGATGGCAAACATATCGTGCGAGATATTAACGCCGATGCTGAATAGCTTGGATGAGGCTTGCAGGCAGAAACTGCTGTCGCCAAACAGGCACAGCCCCGTGTTTTCCAGATAGCGGAACAATTCGATTTTCACGGCTTCGGGTTCGGCAAAGATATTGCAAAACAGCCGTTCAAACAACGACGGCTGCGCCACGCCTTCGCTCAACATACCGTAAAGACCGCCCAGCCAATCGACATAGCCGAGAAAGGAAAAACGGTAGTCCTGCATAATGGCTTCGATGCGCTTGGGGTCGCGTTTGCTGATCAAGCGGACAAATTCAAAACCGACTTCCGGCAGCCGCGCCCGAAGCGTTTGGTGCAGGCGGTGGGCAAACAGGTTTTTATGGTTGTGCGGATTGCGCAGAATGCCGAGGAATTTCAGCCGCAATATCCGCCACAAGGCATCCGGTACTTTGACGGTATCGGCATTTGCCGTAGTTGTTTTCAGATGGCCTGCAGGCAGGGTGCGCAGATGGTTGCAGGCATCTTCGTAGCCGCTTTCATGACGGTTGAACCAGCTTTCCAAATTGTATTGGTTGGCGGAGTCTTCGACAAAGGTCAGCGTATAGAGATTTTTCGCCGCCAAGTTACCGATGATGTTGACGCTTATCGCTTCGCTGTGGTTTTGTTCTTTGCCGCGGGCTTTTTCGCCAGTGTGGAACATGGACAAGGGCAGCTTGTAAACATTCTGATTCTGCGGGCTGACCTGCGGATTATGCGCATGCTGCCGTTGCTCGGTCTGGGCGACGAAGTGGTGCTCCTTAGTCGGATTCGCGGTCAATAGGGCGTAAGGCTTTTCGCCGCATTCGGAAAATTCGCAATCGCTGAGGATAAAGGCTTGTCGAGTCATAATGTCGGGAAAGGCCGTCTGAATATGTTGATTATAGTTTAAAAGAGGGAAATACAGAATGACGGCAGCCGGTTTCTATAAATAAAGTAAACTTAAAGGCCGTCTGAAAACAGGAGGCGGAAAATTTTGCCTTTCCTGTTTCAGACGGCCTTGCTTAAAGCCTGATCAAATCAAGCTTTTCATTAGCCCAAAGCTTTTCTTGCGCCGGCAAAGAGGCGATACCAGCCAGACAGTTCCGTCCAGTCTTCCGGTTTCCAGCTCATTTGCGCGGCACGGTACACGCGTTCCGGATGCGGCATCATGATGGTAACGCGGCCGTCGGTGTTGGTCACGCCGGCAATGCCTTGTGGCGAGCCGTTGGGGTTGAGCGGATAAGTTTGGGTCACTTGGTTTTGACCGTCCACATATTGCAGCGCAATGCCCAAATCGGTGGAAATATTGCCGCCGTGAAGCGCGAAGTCAGCGCGGCCTTCGCCGTGGCTGACCACGACAGGCAGGCTGGAGCCTTGCATTTCGTTCAGAATCAGCGACGCGGATTTCGGAACATGAACCATGCTCAGGCGCGCTTCAAACTGTTCGCTCAGGTTGCGCTTGAACTTCGGCCATGTTTCTGCGCCCGGGATAATCTCGGCAAGGTTGCTGACCATTTGACAGCCGTTGCACACACCCAATGTCAGTGTGTTTGGATCGGCAAAGAAGGCGGCGAATTGGTCGCGCAGAGCAGGGTGGAACAGAATCGATTTTGCCCAGCCTTCGCCCGCGCCGAGTACGTCGCCGTAGCTGAAGCCGCCGCACGCCGCCAGCATTTTGAAGTCGGCAAGGTTAACGCGGCCTGCCATCAGGTCGGACATATGCACGTCGTAGGCATCGAAACCGGCGCGGGTGAAGGCGGCGGCCATTTCGATTTGCCCGTTCACGCCCTGTTCGCGCAGGATGGCGATTTTGGGTTTCGCGCCGCTGTTGACGAAAGGCGCGGCGATGTCTTCGTTCACGTCGAACTTCACGTCGGCAAACAATGCGCTGCATTCATTGTCGCCAATCAGGGCGAACTCGCTGTCTGCGCAGGCGGGGTTATCGCGCAGGCGTTGGATGGCGTGGCTGGTTTCCTGCCATGCGCGTTGCAGGTCGGTAAGGGATTGATTGAAAATTTCTTCTCCTGCATTGATGACCATATGGCCGCTGTCGGCAAACTCTCCCAAATGGTGAAGCGTGAGATTCAGTTTCTCGCACAAATTGAAAATATATTCGTGGTCGGCAGCGTGAACAGCAATAACGGCTCCTAATTCTTCGTTAAACAGGGTAGTTAGGACAAATTTTTGCCATTCTTGAGGCGAGTAATACTCGTTTTGAACGTTAATATTTTTACTTACCATTGTCAGCAGGTCGAGATTCATGCCACGGCGAGAAGCAAATGCCATTTCTGCCAGAGTCACAAACAAACCGCCGTCGCTGCGGTCGTGGTAGGCCAGCAACTTATCTTCTTGAACGAGTTGCTGAATTAACTGATAAAACGCTTTCAGATGGCCTGCATTAATATCAGGTGCTTCGCCGCCGCTTCGGTTATACACTTGAGCCAGTGCAGAACCACCCATACGGCACTTGTTGTTGCCTAAGTCAATCATCAGCAGAATAACGGACGAATTGGCATTGTCTTTTAATACGGGCGTAACAGTCTTGCGCACGTCTTGAACTGGCGCGAACGCGGAGATAATCAGGCTCAACGGCGAGACGACGGATTTTTTCTCTTCGCCGTCCTGCCAAACGGTTTTCATCGACAGGCTGTCTTTACCTACCGGAATGCTCAAATCCAATGCCTGACAGGCTTGGGAGACGGCTTCGACGGTGCGGTAGAGTTTTTCGTCTTCGCCCTCGTTGCCGCACGCCGCCATCCAGTTGGCGGAAAGTTTGATGTTGCCGATGTCGCCGATGTTGACCGCCGCGATGTTGGTGATGGCTTCGCCGACGCACATTCTGCCCGAAGCAGGCGCGTCAAACAGGGCGACGGTCGGTTTTTCGCCCATAGACATTGCTTCGCCGCGATAGGTGTTGAAGCCCATCATGGTAACGGCGCAATCGGCTACGGGGGTTTGGTATTTGCCGACCATTTGGTCGCGGTGGGTCATGCCGCCGACGCTGCGGTCGCCGATGGTAATCAGGAAGTTTTTGGCGGCTACGGTAGGCAGGCGCAAAACGCGGTAGGCGGCTTCGGTAATGTCGATATCGCCGGCGTTAAACGGTTTTTCAGACGGCGTAACTGTTTTGTCGCTGCGCGTGGTTTTGGGCGGTTTGCCGAGCAAAACGTTTAACGGCAAATCGACAGGGTTGTTGGAGAACAAGTCGTCGCGCACTTTCAAATGGCCGTCGTCAGTCGCTGTACCGACTACCGCAAACGGGCAGCGTTCGCGTTCGCAGATGGCGCGGAAGGTGTCCAAATCTTTTTCCAAAATGGACAACACATAACGCTCTTGCGATTCGTTGCACCAGATTTGCAGCGGGTTGAGGCCGTGTTCTTCCAGCGGCACTTCGCGCAACTTGAATACCGCGCCGCGTCCGGCATCGTTGACGAGTTCGGGGAAGGCGTTGGACAGACCGCCCGCACCGACGTCGTGGATGGAGATAATCGGGTTTTTGTCGCCAAGCTGCCAGCAGCGGTCGATCACTTCTTGCGCACGGCGTTCGATTTCAGGGTTGCCGCGTTGTACGGAGTTGAAGTCCAAAGACGCGTCGTTTGTTCCGGTATTCATCGAAGAAGCCGCGCCGCCGCCCAAGCCGATGAGCATGCCCGGGCCGCCCAGTTGGATCAGCAAGGCGCCTTCGGGGATTTCGTCTTTGTGTGTTTGTTGTGCCTGAATGCTGCCCAAACCGCCGGCAATCATAATCGGTTTGTGATAGCCGCGAACCTGACCGTCAAATTTTTCTTCAAAAGTGCGGAAGTAGCCCAAGAGGTTCGGGCGGCCGAATTCGTTGTTGAACGCTGCGCCACCGATCGGGCCTTCGATCATGATGTCTAAAGGGGAAGCAATATGGCCGGGTTTGCCGTAGGCTTGTTCCCAAGGCTGCTCCAGGCCCGGGATATTCAGGTTGGAGACGGTAAATCCGGTCAAGCCCGCTTTCGGACGCGAACCTTTGCCTGTTGCGCCTTCATCACGGATTTCGCCGCCCGCACCCGTTGCCGCGCCCGCAAACGGAGCGATGGCGGTCGGGTGGTTGTGCGTTTCCACTTTCATGATGATATGGGTATCTTCTTCGTGGAAACGATAGCCTTGATTTTCCGCCGCATTCGGATAGAAACGCTCGATTTTTGCGCCTTCGATCACGGACGAATTGTCTTTATAGGCAACGACTGTGCCTTCGGGATGCGCGTTGTGCGTGTCGCGAATCATGCCGAAAAGGGATTTCGGTTGTTTTTCGCCGTTGAGGATGAAATCGGCGTTGAAGATTTTGTGGCGGCAGTGTTCGCTGTTTGCCTGAGCGAACATCATCAATTCAACATCGGACGGATTGCGGTTTAAAGCCTGATAGTTTTCAACCAGATAATCGATTTCGTCGGCTGAAAGCGCCAAGCCCATTTCGGTATTGGCTTTGACCAAAGCCTCTTTACCGCCGCCCAAAACATCTACGCTGGAGAAGGTTTCCGATTGGATGTGGTGGAACAGTTGCGCCGCTGCATCGATGTCGGTCAACACGCTTTCGGTCATGCGGTCGTGCAACAGGGCTGCCCATTGTTGTTTTTGCCCGTCGGTAAGCGCACCTTCCAACCATACGGCCATGCCGCGTTCAATACGCTCAATGCCTTCCAGACCGCAGTTTTCGGCGATATTGGTTGCTTTGGAAGCCCAAGGCGAAATGGTGCCCAAACGGGGCGTTACCAAAAATAAATGCAAGCCCTCGCGCGCTTTGGGCGTTTGTTCAACGCTTTGCGCCGCCAGTAAGGCTTGCAGTTTTTCGACTGTCGCGGCATCAAGTGCTTTTTCGCTACCGACAAAATACCAAAATTCGCTGCTTAATTTGACTTCGGGCAGGCCGAGTGCGGCTGCTTTTTGAAAGAGTTTTTCAACACGGAAATCGGAAAGGGCGGTTACACCGCGCAAGGGCAGAACAACAGACATGGATTCAGCTCACAAAATGCAGTTGGGGAATCCATTATTATACCTGAAAAATGCAATTTTGCTTGTGAATTTATACTTGAAATGTTGACAATTTTTACTTGTGAACAGAAGACGGAAGAAGCCGTCTTTCCGTCCTTTTGTTTATTTTATATCTGATTATTCAGCTATTTTTATTTATTTTTGAAGGATTGGGCGAAATGGCGTTGGATAGGTGCGACGACGTAAAGTGAGGATTATTGGATGGTTGTTTGTGATTTTTTGCTGACAATAAGGCCGTCTGAAACCTTGTTTTCAGACGGCCTTGCGTTATCCTTTCTTTTTATTCCCCAGCATATCCAGCAAGCCTGCTAAATGACTTTTGCCTTCTTCCTTGCTCACAATCGGATCGCCGCCTTTGCGTCCTAAAATCTTGATGTCTTCCTGCGGCATTTCGTCTATGAAGCGGCTGGGCTCGGGGAATTGCCATGTGCCTTGTTTTTTGCGTTTGAGGCAGTGGGTCAGTGTAAGCTGGCGTTTGGCGCGGGTGATGCCGACGTACATCAGACGACGTTCTTCTTCGACATTGTCTTCTTCGATGCTGTCGTTGTGTGGCAAGATGCCTTCTTCGCAACCGACAAGGAAAACGTAGGGGTATTCCAAACCTTTGGAAGCGTGCAGTGTCGAGAGTTTGACGGCATCGACTTCTTCTTCGCCTTTACCTTCTAAAAGCGTCATTAAGGCGATGGTTTGGGCAAGTTCGATGATGTTTTTGCCGTCCTGCTCGCCTTTGCGTTCCAGCCAGCCGGTCAGGTCGGTAACGTTGCGCCATTTGATTTCGCCTGCTTTGCCTTCTTCACTGGCAAGCAGGTGGTTTTCGTAGTCGATTTCTTTCAGTAGGTTATGAATAAGCTCGCCTGCTTCGCTGGTTTCGGCTTTGGCGCGGTAACTTTCCATCATATCCATGAAGGCTTGCAGGTGTTGGCGGTTGGTGTTGTTCAGCAAAGCAAGGGCTTCTACAGTTTGCGCGGCTTCATACAGGCTGCATTCGTGTTCGTGCGCGTAGGTGTTGAGCTTGCCCAGCGTTACATCGCCGATGCCGCGTTTGGGCGTGGTCACGGCGCGCAAGAAGGCAGGATCGTCGTTGGGGTTGGCAAGCAGGCGCAAATAGGACAAAACGTCTTTGATTTCGGCTTTGTCGAAAAAACTTTGTCCGCCGGAGAGCTGGTAGGGAACGCGTGCGCTGCGCAGGGCTTCTTCAAAAATCCGCGCCTGATGGTTGCCGCGGTATAACACGGCGAAATCGGCGTATTGGGTTTTGTCGCCGCCGACCAGCTTCTGCTTGACGATTTGGCTGACAACCCAGTCGGCTTCGTGCTGCTCACTTTGACAGGCAACGACTTTGACGATTTCGCCTTCGCCGAACTGCGACCAAAGTTTTTTGGTAAAGAGTTTGGGATTGTTTTCAATGACTTTGTTGGCGATTTTGAGAATCCGCGCGGTGGAGCGGTAGTTTTGCTCCAGCTTGATAACCTTCATCTGCGGATAGTCTTCCTGCATTTTACGCAGGTTTTCCATGTTCGCGCCGCGCCAAGCGTAGATGGACTGGTCGTCATCGCCGACGGCAGTAAACATGCCTTCCGCGCCGGTCAAGAGCTTCATCAGGGTGAATTGGCAGGTGTTGGTGTCTTGGCATTCATCAACCAGTAGATACCGCAGCCGTCGCTGCCATTTGTTGCGCACTTCACTGTTTTGCTGCAACAGCACGGCGGGCAGACGGATTAAGTCGTCGAAGTCCACCGCCTGATAGCTTTGCAGGGTTTCCTGATAGCTCGCATACACGCGCGCTGTTTGCTGTTCCCACACATTGGAGGCCGTCTGAAGCAAGTCTTTGGGCGTTTTTAAATCGTTTTTCCACAGGGAAATCTGGTGCTGCGCTTTGAATACAGCTTCTTTGCCCGTGCCGCCTAAAAGTTCGCTGATGATTTTCGCGCTGTCGGTAGAGTCGAGGATGGAGAAGTTTTTTTTGTAACCGATTTGGTTCGCCTCTTCGCGCAGAATCTTCATGCCCAAAGAGTGGAAGGTACAAATTGTCAGCCCGCGCATTTGCGATTTGGGCAGCATTTTGGCAACGCGTTCCTGCATTTCCGTAGCGGCTTTGTTGGTGAAGGTAATCGCGGCGACGGTATGCGGCAGATAGCCGACGTTGACAATCAAATGCTTTATTTTTTGCGTAATCACGCCGGTTTTACCGCTGCCTGCACCGGCAAGGACGAGCAGGGGGCCGCCAAGATATTGGACTGCGGCTTGCTGTTGGGGGTTGAGTTTCATTGAAGGGGGAAGACGGGTAATGTGGGGAACAATTATACAACAAGGCCGTCTGAAATTTTCAGACGGCCTTGGGCGTTTTTTAGCGTAAACCTTATGCTAAATATTTCAATTTGCCTTTGAAGTCTTCCAGTTTTTCGTAGCCTTTTTGCGCCATGATGGCTTTTAATTCAAGGGAAACCCGTTCAAAAATATCTACGCCTTGCTGGTGTAGCGCCGTGCCGATCTGCACCATGCTTGCGCCGCACAAGATGTGTTCAAACGCATCCCGGCCGCTGTAAACGCCGCCTGTTCCAATGACTTGAATAGACGGATCCAGTCTTTGATAGAACGCGTGGACATTGGCAAGCGCAGTCGGTTTGATGTATTGGCCGCCTATGCCGCCGAAGCCGTTTTTCGGGCGGATGACGACGGATTCGTCTTCGATATATATGCCGTTGCCGATGGAGTTGACACAGTTGACGAATTTTAGGGGATGATGGTTGAACACTTCTGCCGCTTGATCGAAATGGACGATATCGAAATATGGTGGTAATTTGATGCCTAAAGGTTTATCGAAGTAGCTGAAGGCTTCGCTCAAAATCTGCTCGGTGGTTTCAAAATCATAGGCGATTTGCGGCTTACCGGGGACGTTTGGGCAGGAAAGATTGAGTTCGGTAATGCCGTTGAATCCACTGTTTTGCACTTTTTTTAACAACATATGCGTTTCATCGGGCGACATACCGACCAGTGAGAGGAAAAATGTCCGTTCTGGCTGAGTCTCTTGGAGTGAAAGCAGGTAATCCAGATAGTAATCAATGCCTTGGTTTGGCAAGCCCATCGAATTGATGCTGCCGAGAGGAACATCGTGATAACGTGGCTCAGGGTTACCTTGACGCGGGGTAAGCGTTGCAGTCTTGGTAACGAAAGTGCCTGCTGAAGACTGTCTGACCGCTTCCAATTCCTCAACAGTCATACATGACACCCCAGCGGCATTCATCAGGCAGTTGTCAAAGGAAAAACCGGCGATTTGGGTTTTCAACGATACCATCTCCTGCTCCTTTTCTCTGTAAAATCAAAATGTTTGACAAGCGTAACATGAAGAGGCGGTACGATTTTTAACAAACATCAAATGACAGGGAATATAGGCGGATGTTGTTTTCAATATTGAAAAAAGGCCGTCTGAAAAACTTAAACGGTCTTTCAGACGGCCTTCACTAAGCTGTCGGCTGATTTAGCTATTGGGCTTTGAAAATCAGGCCAACCATTCGTTCAAAGCCGCTTCAAAACGTTTCAAGCCTTCGGCCATGTCCTCATCGTTCAGCAACAGGCTGGGGGCGAAACGCACCACATTGGCTCCGGCAACCAGTACCATCAGGCCGTGTTTCAAAGCAGCGGCGGTAATTTCCGATGCCTTGCCTGCGTATTCGTCTGCCAACACGCAGCCGAGCAGCAAGCCCATGCCGCGGACTTCTTTAAATACGCCGGTTTTCACGCCTAATTCACGCAAGGCCGTCTGAAGTTTTTGGCCTTGTTGCTCAACGTGTGCCAATGTTTCGGGCGCATTGATGATGTCAAACGCACGGCTGCCGACCGCGCATGCCATCGGATTGCCGCCGAAGGTTGAACCATGTGTTCCGGGGCCGAAGGTTGGGGCGATTTTATCGGTGGTCAGTATCGCGCCAATCGGGAAACCGCAACCCAAGGCTTTGGCGGAGCTGATGATGTCGGGTGTTACGCCGTAATGCTCGTAGGCAAACAGTTTGCCCGTATGACCCATGCCGGTTTGCACTTCGTCCAAAATCAGCAAAGTGCCGTGTTTGTCGCATAAACGGCGTGCGGCTTGCAGATATTCTTGGGTGGCAGGCAGAATGCCGCTTTCGCCTTGAATCGGCTCGATAATTACGGCGCAGGTTTTGTCGCCGACGGCGGCTTCCAATGCGGCAATATCATTAAATGGAACATGGGTAATATCTGACGGCAGCGGCGCGTAGTCTTTGCTGTATTTGGGCTGGCCGCCGACGGATACGGTAAACAGGGTGCGGCCGTGGAAGCTGTTGAGGCAGGAGATGATTTCGGTTTTGTGTTCGCCAAAATGATCGCGGCCGTATTTGCGCGCCAGTTTCAACGCGGCTTCATTGGCTTCTGCGCCGGAATTGCAGAAAAACACTTTGTCGGCAAAGGTGTTTTCGACCAGTTTTTTGGCTAATTCTTGCGCCGGTTGGGTAGTGTAAATATTAGAAATGTGCCAGAGTTTTTGAGACTGCTCGGCCAAGGCTGCGACCAAATCGGGATGGCAATGGCCCAGCGCGTTCACAGCAATACCGCCTGACAGGTCAATGTATTCTCGTCCTTCAGTATCCCAAACCCGGCTGCCGAGTGCGCGTTCCGGAATCATGGGGGCGAATGAGAAATTGGGCGTCAGGTAGTTTTGCATGTTATTTTCCTTTTAATATTGTCAACAATTTCTTCAATTATGCGCCTATTGATTCAGAGATTCAATATGGCAATCAGGCCGTCTGAAAACTGGCTTTCAGACGGCCTGATGCTTATTTATGCTTGATTTCCCAGCATTGATGGATTTTTTTGTTGCGGAAATCGTCGGGAACGGATTGTTTGGAAATGTCTTTGACTGCGTATTGTTCTGCGACCGAATCGTCCAACACAAAGCTGCGCAGGTTGTTGGAGAAATACAGAATGCCGTCTGAAGCGAGCAGGCTCATTGCGCCGTCAATCAGCTTTTTATGGTCGCGCTGGATGTCGAGGATGTCGAGCATCTTTTTGCTGTTGGAAAAGCTGGGCGGGTCCATGACGATCAGGTCGAACTTTTTGCCTTCGTCTGCGGCGTTTTGCAGATATTGGAACACGTCGGCGCGGACGATTTTGTGTTGTTTGGTATCGATGCCGTTGAGTTCGAAATTGCGTTTCGCCCAATCGAGATAAGTGTTGGACAAATCGACGGTTTCGCTGGATGCCGCGCCGCCGGTGGCGGCATAGACGGTGAAGCTGCCGGTGTAGGAAAACAGGTTGAGGAAGCGTTTGCCCGCCGTGGTGTCGCCGACTTTTTTGCGCGTGTTGCGGTGGTCGAGAAAGAGGCCAGTGTCGAGGTATTTGTCGAGGTTGACCCAAAACTTGCAGCCGTTTTCCGTGATGATGAAATCGTCGCCGGTTTTGCCGGTTTTCTCGTATTGTTGCAAACCTTTTTGGCGTTCGCGACGTTTGAGGTGGATTTGTTCGGGCGCAAAACCGGTCACAAAACCGATGGCTTCCAATACATCGGCAAGCCATGCTTCGTATTCTTCAGGCTGCATCAGCCAGCCGGTATCGTATTCCTGAAGGTGGATTTGGTTGCCGTAAACATCGACGGCAAAGGGAAATTGGGGAATATCGCGGTCGTAAATGCGCCAGGCTTCGATATTGTTGCGTTTGGCCCATTTCATAAGATGTTTGATGTTTTTGCCCAAGCGGTTGGCAAAGGGGGTAATGTCGGTCATGGTTTTCAGACGGCCTGAATAAGTATTGGGAAGGGGTTGGATTTTAACGCACTTGATGCCTTTTTGCTTGACTGTTATCCATAAAATCTATATTATCCGCCGTTCGCCTTTTGATACGAAGCCATCGTCATCCAACCTAAACCGCCGTTTCGGGCGCGTTTCTTTTATTGCTTGCTTATTGGCAAAGCCTTTTCTGTGCAGGTTGTCGTCGATGTTAACCACAAGCAAGATGCTTGCGACAACCCTGTAACTTCACATTTCCCGTATCGTTACTTTCCTTTGCTTCAGGTCGTCTGAAATTGTTCAGGCGTGCGCGTTGTTGTCTCTTAGGATAGATATGTCTATTAAATTTGCCGATTTGAACCTTGATAAAAACATTTTGTCCGCCGTGCGCAGCGAGGGTTACGAAAACCCGACGCCGATTCAGGCGCAAGCGATTCCGTTTGCTTTGGACGGCCGCGACATTATGGCTTCGGCACAAACCGGCTCCGGTAAAACCGCAGCCTTCCTGCTGCCGACTTTGCAAAAACTGACCAAGCGCAGCGAAAAACCGGGGAAAGGCCCGCGCGCGTTGGTGTTGACGCCGACCCGTGAATTGGCGGCTCAAGTGGAAAAAAATGCGCTGGTGTATGCTAAAAATATGCGCTGGTTCCGTACTGTCAGCATTGTCGGCGGCGCATCTTTCGGCTACCAAACCCGTGCTCTGAGCAAACCGGTTGACCTGATTGTCGCCACTCCGGGCCGTCTGATGGACTTGATGCAAAGCGGCAAAGTTGATTTCGCCCGTTTGGAAGTGCTGATTTTGGACGAAGCCGACCGTATGCTGGACATGGGCTTTATCGATGACATCGAAACCATCGTCGAAGCCACTCCGACCGACCGTCAGACTTTGTTGTTCTCCGCCACTTGGGACGGCGCAGTGGGCAAACTGGCGCGCAAACTAACCAAAGACCCTGAAATCATCGAAGTCGAGCGCGTGGACGACCAAGGCAAAATCGAAGAGCAGTTGTTGTACTGTGATGATATGCGCCACAAAAACCGCCTGCTCGACCACATCCTGCGCGACGCCAACATCGACCAATGCGTGATTTTCACGTCCACCAAAGCCATGACCGAAGTCATCGCGGATGAATTGTACGAAAAAGGTTTTGCCGCCAATTGCCTGCACGGCGATATGCCGCAAGGCTGGCGTAACCGTACGCTGATGGACTTGCGAAAAGGCCGCTGCAAAATTTTGGTTGCCACCGACGTTGCCGCTCGCGGTATCGACGTGCCAACCATTACCCACGTTATCAACTACGACTTACCAAAACAGGCTGAAGACTACGTTCACCGTATCGGCCGTACCGGTCGCGCTGGCCGTACCGGTATTGCGATTACTTTTGCCGAAGTGAATGAATACGTCAAAGTACACAAAATTGAAAAATACATCGGCCGCAAATTGCCTGAGCTGACCATCGAAGGCATGGAGCCGACACGCAAACGTAAATCTGCCGGCGGCAAACCGAAAGGCAAAGGCGGCTGGGGCGATCGTAAATCCGGCGGCTGGCGTGGCGATAAGAAACCGGGCAAAGAAGGCTTCGGTGGCAAATCACGCAGCGAAGGCCATAAAAAAGACGGTTTCAAAAAAGATGGCTTTAAGAAAGACGGTTTCAAGAAGTCTGACGGTTTCAAAAAAGGCGGCGAAGGCTTTAAAGGCAAACGTAAGTCTAACGACGGCTTTGCCGGTAAACATAAAAAAGGTTGATTGCTTCAATCTTAAGGCCGTCTGAAATAAGACGAAAGGGCGTGTGAAGATACGCCCTTTTTTATGCTTTCGAGTTTTTACATATAAAAAAGCGTGGAATTGGCCCCACGCTTTTTCAGACGGCCTCTTACAAAGCGGCCAATACGGCATCGCCCATTTCGGAGCAGGAAACCAGTTTGGTACCTTCTTCGTAAATGTCGCCGGTACGCAAGCCTTGTTGCAATACTTTTTGTACGGCGTTTTCAACTTGTTGAGCGCGTGCTTCGTCGTTTAGGCTGTAACGCAGCAACATGGCAAGAGACAATACGGTCGCCAGCGGATTGGCTTTGTTTTGACCGGCAATGTCGGGAGCGGAGCCGTGAGACGGTTCGTACAGGCCTTTGCCGTTTTCGTCCAAAGAAGCGGAAGGCAGCATACCGATGGAGCCGGTCAGCATGGAGGCTTCATCAGAGAGAATGTCGCCGAAGATGTTACCGGTGGCAATCACGTCAAACTGTTTGGGCGCGCGTACCAACTGCATGGCGGCATTGTCGACGTACATATGGGAAAGCTCAACATCAGGATATTGTTTGCCGATTTCTTCAAAGATTTCGCGCCACAGTTCGGTGGTTTCCAAAACGTTGGCTTTGCCTACGGAGCAGACTTTTTTGCTGCGTTTTTGGGCGGATTGGAAGGCAACGTGGGCAATACGGCGGATTTCGCTTTCGCTGTATTTCATGGTGTTGTAGCCTTCGCGTTCGCCGTTTTCCAAAACACGGATGCCGCGCGGTTCGCCAAAGTAAATATCGCCGGTCAGTTCGCGTACGATAAGGATGTCAAGGCCGACTACAATTTCCGGTTTCAGAGTGGAAGCATTGGCCAGCTCTTTATACAAAATGGCAGGGCGCAAATTAGCAAACAGATTCAAGTCTTTACGGATGGCCAACAAGCCGCGTTCAGGGCGTAGCGGACGGTCGAGATTGTCGTATTGAGGAGAACCGACGGCACCAAGCAGAACCGCATCGGCTTTACGGCAAAGGTTTTGCGTGAATTCTGGATAAGGATGGCCGTATTCGTCATAGGCTTCGCCGCCCAAAGGCGCATATTCGTAGCTGACATCCAAACCTTGTTCGATAAGTTTGTCGAGTACGCGGACGGTTTCTGCAACGATTTCAGGGCCGATGCCGTCGCCGCGCAAGATAGCGATATGTTTGGTCATTTCGGGTTTCCTTATGGGAAGGTTTTAGGTAAAGGGCAGGCCGTCAGTTTTTCAGACGGCCTTAAATCAATTTGCTCTGAAAACGCTGATTGTACCATTATGGTACTGGTAAAGCTGGGTAGAAATCGCGTAGGCAGAGTCTTCAAATGCCTGCAGGGCAATATTTGCCATCGCCTGCAAAGCTTCTTCATCGGATGGGCTGCAAACGAGCAGGGCGTTGCGTGCGGGGACTGCAAAAACGGGGTTGGCCGGCAGCATAGGATCGTCTTTAAGTACTTCGTCCAAAAGCAAAATCAGGGAAGCATCATAGTCGTTGTCCAAATGAATTTGAGACAATGACCAACCTTCGGCATGATGAATTTGGACACGTCCATTCATCCGTTGGTGCAGATTATCCATGGCGGTACGATACAAGGCGTCCTCATCTTCAATACCGGCCTCTTTCATATGCTCACGATTGAGCGTATGCATGGATTCTTCCGTATCCACCATATAAAGCAACATGATATCGCCGGCAATCGGTTTGTATACCAGGTAATCGGCAGGTTCGGCTTCGTCCGTATTTGTAATCAGTCTGGCGTTTTCCAGATAAATCGTATTTTTAATTGTCGGAAGAATTTGTTGTGCTGAAACACTGGCATCAGTGTCTTGAATCTTATAGATAACCGCTAAATTGGCAGCAACAATCGCCTCCAAGGCCTCGGGATTTTGCAGATAACTTGTGTAATGGTTGCTCAAATATGTGCTGAACGATGCTTCATCATCTTCGGAAAAATGGACAATGATGGGCGAAGAAGCAATAGTTTCGCCCCAGTCGATTTTTGCCTCAAGATGCAATTCTTCTTGAATGCGACGGGCAAAGTATTCGACAAATTCCTGCCAAGTCATTAATTTAGGTTTGGAGCGGAACAACTTGCTGAAAAAAGACATATTGTGTCCTGAATAAGGGGATAAGGCCGTCTGAAATATTATAGACGTTCAGTTTCAACACGGATTTTAAAAACAACTTTGCGTATGTTCGCCCTGTTGCCGACCAATGGGGCATGCGCATCATTCGGGAAAAATAGCGCAAATTCGCCTGGCTCCAAGGTCAGCCAAGTTTCCGGCTCGCAGTCAAAAAACTCGATATCGCGCTTTTCGTTGTAGCCTAAACCGTTTTTCAGACGGCCTCTGTCTATCCAGCCATACGTTTCATTGCCATCAATCGGCGTTTGAATATCAATATGTTTTAAGTGTGCTTCAGGTTGGGCTTCGCCTTTAGTCCTCATCGGCTCACTGCCGATAAAAATACGGATATTGGGATTCTCGCACGCCACTTGGCCGTCCGGCAGCTTGGAAAAATCCAAAGTCTGCAACAGATGGAAGGCTTCGGCAAAGTCGGGATGTAAGGCAGCGTAGCGGGTGGCATTGCTTATGGTGTCGGTAATCATAGTATATTTTTGTAGATTAAAGGCCGTCTGAAACACTTAAATTTTTCAGACGGCCTTTTATATATCAACCGTTAAACAGCCAAGGCTGGCTTTGGCGGCGTTTTTCTTCAAAGACGTGAATTTCGTCAGCGTGTTGCAGGGTCAGGCCGATTTCGTCCAAGCCGTTTAAGAGGCAGTGTTTGCGGTGTTCGGTAATGTCGAATGTGAATGTTTCGCCGCTAGGGGTGGTCAGGGTTTGCTCGGCAAGGTCGATGGAGAGCTGATAGCCTTCGTTGGCTTCAACTTCTTTGAAAAGCTGGTCCACCTGTTCTTCTGTCAAAACGATAGGCAAAAGGCCGTTTTTGTAGCAGTTATTGAAGAAGATGTCGGCAAAGCTGGGGGCAATGACGGCGCGGAAGCCGTAGTCGTCCAATGCCCAAGGGGCGTGTTCGCGTGAAGAGCCGCAACCGAAGTTTTTACGTGTCAACAGGATTTGTGCGCCTTGATAGCGTGGCTGGTTCAGGGAGAAATCCGGATTCAACGGGCGTTTGCTGTTGTCCATGCCCGGTTCGCCGTGGTCGAGGTAGCGCCATTCATCAAAGGCATTGGGGCCGAAGCCGCTGCGTTTGATGGATTTCAGAAATTGTTTGGGGATGATGGCATCGGTATCGACGTTGCTGCGGTCGAGCGGGGCAACGATGGCAGTAATTTTGGTAAAGGCTTTCATGTCAGATTCTTATAGTAATAATGGGAAATTTTATGGCTATTCGGGTTAGCGTGTGCTGTGCAAACCGATTCGGTTGCCTTCTGTGTCTTCGATAAATGCTGCAAAGCCATTGGCAATGCGGAATTTCTCTTGTAACAGTTTGCCGCCTGCTGCAACGGCTTTTTCTGCTGTTTCGGCGCAATCCGGGCAATTAAAGAAAATGGTTGTACCGCCGTGGCCGGGCTGGGCATTGCTGTCGTGCCAAATCATGCCTGCCGTACCGTGTTGCGTGTAATCGGCTGGAAAAATGATGAAACGGAATCCGTTGCCGCCAACGTCTTGTAGGGGCTTGCCGAATACGGATTCGTAAAAGGCTTTGGCGCGATCCAAATCATGAGCGTGAATACCAAACCAGCTTGACGGATTACTCATTGTTTCTTCCTTTGCTTGGAATTGTGAAAATGTCTGAACAAGTAATAAGGTATCAGGCCGTCTGAAACGGAGTCAGGAGCTTCAGACGGCCTGATTTACCGAATTATTCGGTAGCGGCTTCGATTTTTTCTCCAACATGGCTCATGCCGCGGCCTACTGCATTGCCGCCTTTTTTAACGGCTTCACCGGTTTTATCGGCTACGCGCTCAGCAGTCTCTTTGGTTTTGTCCCAATTGCGGTTGGTATCGTCTTTTGCGCCGGACCAAGTGCTGGAACAAGCTGACAGGATAAGGGCTGCGGCAGCCAATGCAAACAGTTTTTTCATACTAGATTCCTTTCAAGTTATCAATGATTAAGAAGGTTTTCGGACGTTTTTCGCAATATAATAAGAAAACTTGCTTGAGCAAGGTATTGTTTCAGACGGCCTGATGAATAAAGGCCGTCTGAAAATACTTTAAGCCATAGTGCGGATGTCGGTAAAGTGGCCGGTAACCGCAGCTGCGGCTGCCATGGCAGGGCTGACGAGGTGGGTGCGTCCGCCGTTGCCTTGACGGCCTTCAAAGTTACGGTTGGAAGTAGAGGCGCAACGTTGTCCTGGGGTTAGGCGGTCGGCATTCATGGCAAGGCACATAGAGCAGCCCGGCTCGCGCCATTCAAAACCGGCTTCTATAAATACTTCGTGCAAGCCTTCTTTTTCTGCTTGCTCTTTAACCAAACCGGAGCCGGGAACGATTAACACGCGTTGTACATTGTCCGCTTTTTTGCGGCCTTTGGCGATAGCGGCGGCTTCACGCAAATCTTCGATACGGCTGTTGGTACAAGAGCCGATAAAGACGATATCGACAGGGATTTCGTTCAATGGCGTACCCGCTTCCAAGCCCATGTATTCGAGGGCGCGTTCCATGCCGCTGCGTTTGACCGGATCGGCTTCTTCGGCAGGATTAGGCACTTTCCCGCTGATGTCCAAAACCATTTCGGGCGATGTGCCCCAGGTTACTTGGGGCTCGATGTCTTCGGCTTTGAAGTGGTATTCCTTATCAAAAACTGCGCCTTCGTCAGACACCAGCGTGCGCCAGTATTCGACGGCTTTGTCCCATGCTTCGCCTTTAGGTGCGAAAGGTTTGCCTTTTACATAGTCGATGGTGGTTTGGTCGACGGCAACCATGCCTGAGCGCGCACCGGCTTCGATCGCCATATTGCACAAGGTCATGCGGCCTTCCATAGAAAGGCTGCGGATGGCTTCGCCGCCAAATTCAATGGCGTAGCCTGTACCGCCGGCCGTACCGATTTGGCCGATGATATAAAGCGCTACGTCTTTTGCGGTAACACCGGGTTTCAGACGACCCTCAACGGAAATCAGCATGGATTTGGATTTTTTCGCGGTAATACACTGGGTTGCCATGGTATGTTCGACTTCGGAAGTACCGATACCGTGCGCCAATGCGCCGAATGCGCCGTGGGTAGAAGTGTGCGAGTCGCCGCAGACAACGGTCATGCCGGGCAGGGTGGCACCTTGTTCCGGGCCCATAACGTGCACGATGCCTTGGCCTTTATCCATAAACGGGAAGTAGGCGAGTGCGCCAAACTCTTTAATGTTTTTGTCCAAAGTATCGACTTGCAGTTTGGAAATCGGGTCTTGGATACCTTTGTCCCAGTCGCCGGTCGGGGTATTGTGGTCGGCGGTGGAGACTACGCTGTCGATACGCCAGAGTTTGCGGCCGGCCATTTTCAAGCCTTCAAATGCCTGCGGGCTGGTAACTTCGTGAACCAAATGACGGTCGATGTAAAGCAGGACAGTGCCGTCTTCTTCTTCGCGGACGACGTGGCTGTTCCAAAGTTTATCGTAAAGGGTTTGTGCGCTCATGATGAGTTTCTTTGCTAATTGGTAAGTATGAATGATGGTTTGTGTTTATGGGCGGATTTTAGGCTTTTTATAGGGGCTGTGCAATAGAAATTTGTCCAATTTTTAAAATTTGTCGTAAAGTTTCAAAAATTCTTATTGAAAATTAGACAAATTGTAGAATTGTTGACAAAAAGATGCATTTTATCTGAAAGAATGCTTGTCGAAATGCACTAAAAAGTTCTATCATTCTCACTCAATATCCACATTTACCAAGAGGTATAGAGAATGAAATTACCGGTTCTGGCTCCTGAGTACCTGACTCAATTTCAGGAATTCGAGAGAAAAATTCTTGCCAATCATGCCAAAATCGAAGCATGGTTTCGTTCGCATTGGAACGAACACCGTCCGCCGTTTTATGGTTCGGTTGACATCCGCAATGCCGGTTACAAAATTTCATCTATCGATATGAATTTGTTTCCGGGCGGCTTCAATAATTTGAATCCAAACTTTATCCCGCTGGCGGCGGTTGCCGTGCAAGATGCGGTACAGCGCGCCTGTGAAACGGCAAAATCCGTATTGATTATTCCTGAAAACCACACACGCAACACATTCTATCTTCAAAACGTTTACGCACTCAGCGAGATTTTGCGTTCGGCAGGGTATGAAGTCCGTTTGGGCAGCCTGAATCCTGAGATAACCGAGCCGACTGAGTTTGAAACTGCCTTGGGCGACAAAATCCTGCTGGAGCCTCTATTGCGTACCCGCGAGCGCGTCCACCTTGCCGACGGTTTTTCGCCTTGCGTTGTTTTGTTGAATAACGACTTGTCCGCCGGCGTTCCCGATATTCTCAAAGGCATCAGCCAAACCGTATTGCCTCCATTGCACGGCGGCTGGACGACTCGCCGTAAAACAGAACATTTCAGTGCATACAACCAAGTTGCCGCCGAATTTGCCAAGCTGATTGACATCGACGAATGGCAAATCAATCCTTATTTTGAAAAAATCAGCGGTTTGGATTTCCAAGAGCGCGAAGGCGAGGACGCGTTGGCAGGCGCGGTAGAGCGCGTATTGGCGAAAATTCAAGCCAAATACGATGAATTGGGCATTACCGACCAGCCTTTCGTTATTGTGAAAGCCGACGCAGGTACTTATGGCATGGGCGTGATGAGCGTTAAATCCGCCGATGAAGTGCGCGGATTGAACCGCAAAAACCGCAATAAAATGGCGAAAGTCAAAGAAGGTTTGGAAGTCAGCGAAGTCATTGTCCAAGAAGGCATTTATACTTATGAAACCATGAACGGCGCCGTGTGCGAACCTGTCGTGTATATGATGGACCGTTTCGTAATCGGTGGCTTCTTCCGTGTTCACGAAGGCCGTGGTGCAGACGAAAATCTCAACGCCGGCGGTATGGTATTTGTGCCACTGTCCAACAGCATTCCCACCGGCAGTGGCGACAATTCCCAAGAAGCGCCCGAAGCCTGCAAGCGCGTATTTGAACAATGGGATTCGCTTGGTATGCCGCGCTCTGAAAAAGACTGCGACGTCGACAATGAACACAACCGCCTCTACGTTTACGGCGTAATGGCGCGCCTGTCCTTGCTTGCTGCCGCATTGGAGCTGGAGAAAACCGCGCCTCAAGCCTAATAAAACGTTGATCGATATTGTCAGGCCGTCTGAAAATTAGTTTTCAGACGGCCTTTTATGTCTGTACAATTCATTCTAACTAAAAAACATGATTTATTTTTATGAGCAAACCAGCCAATCCAGTTGTGACAACCGACAATCTGCAAGACCAAACCATGCAGCGCAGCAATACCGACAATGCGCCGCGTTCTGCCATCCACCAAACCTTATATTCCGCCGATACCTTTGTTCAGCATGATTATCTTGCCGGAAAGGCTTTGCCCGATATTGCACGCCCGCAAGAAGGCCAAATCAACTGGCTGCATTTTGTCGGCATCAACGATGCTACTTTGCTCAAACACGCGCTTGAGCCTTACGGCATCCATGAGCTGGTTATTGAGGATATTCTCAGCCGCAAGCAGCGTCCGAAAATCGAAGACTACGGCAGCTATGTTTTTACTGCTGCACAGGTTTACCACTATACCTCCACGGGTAAGCTCTATTCCGATCAAGTGTATGTGATTATCGGCAAAGATTTTGTGTTGTCTTTCCAACAAAAACCGTTGGGCTTGTTTAGCCATCTTCGCCGGCAGATGCACGAAAACCCGCACAATATTTTGAACAAAAATACGGCGTTTCTTGCTTATTGCCTGCTCGACCGTATTGTGGACGACTATTTCATTGTTTTGGAGTCGTACAACAACCGTGTCGAAACAATAGACAAGTCCCTGTTTAAAAATGAAAACAGCGATATTCTCAGTAAGATTCACCGCCTCAAGCGCGATGCCGTCCGTCTGCGCCGTACACTTTTGCCATTGCGCGATGTGTTCTACCAACTGGCCGTACGCGGCGATTTTGCCATTTTCAAAGGCGAATCGACTGTTTATCTGCGCGATGTGTACGATCACAATATGCAGCTTATCGAATCGCTTGATGCCTCGCGTGATATGGTGTTGAGCATGATGGACATTTATCTTTCCTTCCAATCCAACCGCATGAACCAGCAAATGCGCGTGTTGACGGTTATTACCATCATCTTCATGCCACTGACCGTCATTACCGGCATCTACGGCATGAACTTCGACAATATGCCCGAGCTGCATTGGCATTACGGCTATTTCATGGTTTTGGGTGTGATGCTGTGCATTATTATCGGACTGCTGATTTTCTTTTCGCGTAGAAAATGGCTGTAAACAGGAAGGCAATGGGTTGAAATTCAACGATTAAAAACGGTAGAATGATTTTGCACACGTGCAGTCTGAAGTTTTCAGACAATTTTAAAATAAATATCAAAAGGAGAATAAACGATGAAACCGGAACGCCAACTACCTTCCCATGAACTGATCATGTCCGAGCTGATGATGCCTTATACGGCAAACTTCAGCGGCAATGTTCACGGCGGCGATCTTCTGCGCCTGCTCGACCAAGTGGCATATTCCTGCGCATGCCGTTACAGCGGAACCTATTGCGTTACTCTGTCTGTTGATAAAGTATTGTTTAAAGAGCCTATTCATGTCGGTGAGTTGGTAACCTTTTACGCCAGTATCAACTACACCGGCCGTACTTCTATGGAAGTCGGTATCCGTGTGGAGGCGCAAAACATCCACACAGGCGAAGTGCGTCATACCAACAGCTGCTACTTCACTATGGTTGCCGTTGAAGACGGTAAGCCGGTTCCTGTACCGCCTTTGGAAATCAATACACAGCGCCAACGCTGCCGTTATGAAAGGGCTAAAAAGCGTAAAGAATTGAGTCTGCAGGCTGCGAACGAAGATTCTGGCTGCAACTAAATTAAATTTATTAAATAATGAAGGCCGTCTGAAATCCTGTTTCAGACGGCCTTCACGCAAAAGCCATAAACCGCTTGTTTTGTGGTAGAATCAACAAGATTTTTGCCATACGAAATTACAGATAATCATGACCGACGCAACCATCCGCAACGACCATAAATTTGCACTTGAAACCCTGCCTGTCAGCCTTGAAGACGAAATGCGCAAGAGCTACCTCGATTACGCCATGAGCGTGATTGTGGGTCGAGCCCTGCCGGATGTCCGCGACGGTCTCAAGCCGGTACACCGTCGCGTGTTGTACGCGATGCACGAGTTGAAAAATAACTGGAATTCCGCCTATAAAAAATCGGCGCGTATCGTCGGTGACGTTATCGGTAAATATCACCCCCACGGTGATACAGCCGTTTACGACACCATCGTCCGCATGGCGCAAGACTTCTCTATGCGTTATGTACTGATCGACGGTCAGGGTAACTTTGGTTCCGTTGACGGATTGGCCGCGGCAGCCATGCGTTATACCGAAATCCGCATGGAAAAAATTTCTCATGAAATGTTGGCGGATATTGAAGAAGAAACCGTCAATTTCGGCCCCAACTATGACGGCAGCGAACATGAGCCGCTGGTATTACCGACCCGTTTCCCCGCGCTGCTAGTCAACGGTTCGTCCGGTATTGCCGTCGGTATGGCAACCAATATCCCGCCGCACAATTTGGGCGATACCATCAATGCCTGCCTGCGCTTGTTGGACGAGCCTGAAACAGAAATCGACGAACTGATTAACATCATCCAAGCGCCCGATTTCCCGACCGGTGCGACTATTTACGGCTTGAGTGGCGTGCGCGAAGGCTATAAAACCGGCCGCGGCCGCGTGGTCATGCGCGGTAAAACCCATATCGAGCCTATCGGTAAAAACGGCGAGCGCGAAGCCATTGTAATCGATGAAATCCCATATCAAGTAAACAAAGCCAAGCTGGTTGAGAAAATCGGCGAATTGGTACGCGAAAAAACGCTGGAAGGCGTATCCGACCTGCGCGACGAGTCCGACAAATCCGGTATGCGTGTCGTAATCGAATTGAAACGCAATGAAAATGCCGAAGTCGTTTTGAACCAACTCTACAAACTGACCCAGCTGCAAGACAGCTTCGGTATCAACATGGTGGCCTTGGTTGACGGCCAGCCGCGTTTGCTGAACCTGAAACAAATCCTGTCAGAATTCCTGCGCCACCGTCGCGAAGTCGTTACCCGCCGTACTTTGTTCCGCCTGAAAAAAGCACGTCATGAAGGCCATATTGCCGAAGGTAAAGCGGTGGCCTTGTCCAATATCGACGAAATCATCCGTCTGATCAAAGAATCTGCCAATGCGCCGGAAGCCAAAGAAAAATTGCTGTCCCGCCCATGGCGCAGCAGCTTGGTTGAAGATATGCTCAGCCGTACGGATTTGGACCTGCAAATGATGCGTCCTGAAGGCTTGCCTGAAAATTTGGGTCTGCACAGTCAAGGCTATTACCTGAGCGAATTGCAAGCTGATGCCATCCTGCGCATGAGCTTGCGCAACCTGACTGGTCTCGATCAGGAAGAAATTGTCGGCGAATATAAAAATCTGATGAGCAAAATCATTGATTTCGTGGATATTCTTTCCAAACCAGAGCGCGTTACCCAAATCATCCGCGAAGAATTGGCAGATATTAAAGCCAACTTCGGTGACGAGCGTCGCAGCGAAATCAATCCGTTTGGCGGCGACATTGCCGATGAAGACCTGATTCCGCAACGCGAAATGGTCGTTACCCTGACTCATGGCGGCTACATCAAAACCCAGCCGACAACCGATTATCAGGCGCAGCGTCGCGGCGGCCGCGGTAAGCAGGCAGCGGCCACCAAAGACGAAGACTTTATCGAAACCCTGTTTGTTGCCAATACGCATGATTATTTGATGTGCTTTACCAATCTCGGTAAGTGCCACTGGATTAAGGTTTACAAACTGCCGGAAGGCGGCCGTAACAGTCGCGGCCGTCCGATTAACAACGTTATCCAATTGGAAGAAGGCGAAAAAGTCAGCGCGATTTTGGCTGTCCGCGAGTTCCCGGAAGACCAATACGTCTTCTTCGCCACCGCACAAGGCATGGTGAAAAAAGTCCAGCTGTCTGCGTTTAAAAACGTCCGCAGCCAAGGTATTAAAGCCATCGCACTTAAAGAAGGCGATTACTTGGTCGGCGCAGCGCAAACCGGCGGTGCAGACGATATTATGTTGTTCTCCAACTTGGGCAAAGCCATCCGCTTTAACGAATATTGGGAAAAATCCGGTAACGATGATGCAGAAGATGCCGATATCGAAACCGAAAACGAAGATTCAGATGGCCTGGATGATGAAAATGCCGAAAACGCATTGCCAAGCGGCAAACACGGTGTCCGTCCGTCCGGTCGCGGCAGCGGCGGCCTGCGCGGTATGCGCCTGCCGGCCGATGGCAAGATTGTCAGCCTGATTACCTTCGCCCCCGAAGCCGAGCAAAGTGATTTGCAAGTATTGACCGCTACCGCCAACGGCTATGGCAAACGTACCCCGATTGCCGATTACAGCCGTAAAAACAAAGGCGGCCAAGGCAATATCGCCATCAATACCGGCGAACGCAATGGCGATTTGGTTGCCGCGACTTTGGTCAGCGAAACCGACGACCTGATGCTGATTACCAGCGGTGGCGTCCTGATTCGTACCAAAGTTGAGCAAATCCGCGAGACCGGCCGTGCTGCCGCAGGTGTCCGCCTGATTAATCTGGATGAAGGCGAAACCTTGGTCAGCTTAGAACGCGTGGCCGAAGAGGCTGAAGATGAAGCCACTTTAGAAAGCGATGCAGCCGAAAACCAAGTGGTAGAAACTGAAGATACTCCGTCTCAAGAATCTTAAACATCAATGAAAAAGGCCGTCTGAAACATTTTCAGACGGCCTGCTTATTCCAAAAGAAAATCCCGTGAGCGCAACCGAACCGTTCGATTTACCTCTTTTTCTGAAAAATCTCCCCAATCTGCCGGGCGTGTACCGTTTTTTTGACGAAGACAACAATGTTTTGTATGTCGGCAAAGCGGTCAATCTCAAGCGGCGCGTTTCCAGCTATTTCCAAAAAAACGACCATTCGCCGCGTATCGCATTGATGGTAAAACAGGTTCACCACATCGAAACTACCATCACACGTTCCGAAGCCGAAGCGCTGATTCTCGAAAACAATTTCATCAAAGCCCTGTCGCCGAAATACAATATCCTTTTCCGCGATGACAAAAGCTATCCTTATTTGATGCTCAGCGGCCATCAATATCCGCAAATGGCGTATTACCGCGGCACGCTGAAAAAGCCTAATCAATATTTCGGCCCGTATCCCAACAGCAACGCCGTGCGCGACAGCATTCAAGTGTTGCAAAAAGTTTTTATGTTGCGTACCTGCGAAGACAGCGTATTCGAGCATCGCGACCGTCCTTGTCTGCTGTACCAAATCAAACGCTGCACCGCGCCTTGTGTCGGACATATCAGCGAAGAAGATTATCGTGACAGCGTGCGTGAAGCCGCAACTTTCCTCAATGGCAAAACCGACGAACTGACGCGTACCTTGCAACACAAAATGCAAACCGCCGCCGCCAATCTGCAATTTGAGGAAGCAGCCCGTTACCGCGATCAAATTCAAGCGCTCGGCATCATGCAGAGTAATCAGTTTATCGACAGTAAAAATCCGAACAATCCAAACGATATCGATTTGCTCGCGCTGGCGGTTTCAGACGGCCTGGTTTGCGTACACTGGGTTAGCATCCGCGGCGGACGGCATGTCGGCGATAAAAGCTTTTTCCCTGACACCAAAAACGACCCCGAACCAAACGGGCAAGACTACGCCGAAGCCTTCGTCGCCCAACACTATCTGGGCAAAAGCAAACCCGACATCATCATCAGCAACTTTCCCGTTCCCGATGCGCTGAAAGAGGCTTTGGAAGGCGAACACGGCAAGCAGATGCAATTTGTCACCAAGACCATAGGCGAACGCAAGGTCTGGCTGAAAATGGCGGAACAAAACGCACAAATGGCGATTGCACAACGTCGCCTGCAACAAAGCAGCCAGCAACACCGTATTGACGAACTGGCAAAAATCCTCGGCATGGATTCAGACGGCCTCAACCGCCTTGAATGTTTCGATATCAGCCACACGCAAGGCGAGGCCACTATTGCGTCCTGCGTTGTGTACGATGAGCAAAACATCCAGCCTTCGCAATACCGCCGCTACAACATCACGACCGCCAAGCCCGGCGACGACTATGCCGCCATGCGCGAAGTGTTGACGCGCCGTTACGGCAAAATGCAGGAAGCCGAAGCCAACGGAGAGGCCGTCAAATGGCCGGATGTCGTGTTGATTGACGGCGGCAAAGGGCAAATCGGCGTAGCCGTATCGGTATGGGAAGAACTCGGGCTGCACATACCTTTGGTCGGTATCGCCAAAGGCCCTGAGCGCAAAGCCGGTATGGAAGAACTCATACTGCCTTTTACCGGCGAAGTCTTCCGCCTGCCGCCCAATAGCCCGGCCTTGCATTTATTGCAAACCGTACGCGATGAATCGCACCGCTTTGCGATTACAGGCCACCGCAAAAAACGCGACAAAGCACGCGTTACTTCCTCACTCAGCGAAATCCCCGGTATCGGCAGCAAACGCCGCCAAGCATTGCTTACCCGATTCGGCGGTCTGCGCGGCGTGATTGCGGCCAGCCGCGAGGACTTGGAAAAAGTGGAAGGCATCAGCAAAGCCTTGGCGGAAACCATTTATGAGCATCTGCACTGATTGGCTTGAACAGCAAAAAGGAACAATATGAAACCTGTCATCATCAAAAATATCGAGATCGGCAAAGGTATGCCTAAAATTGCCGTGCCGCTGGTGGCCGCCAATACGCAGGAATTGGAGCAGGCTTTGCGCGTATTGAAAGAGACGGCTTTTGACATTATTGAATTTCGTGCGGATTTTTTTCAAGAAGCGCTTGATGCCGATTTTATTGCCGAACAATTAAGCATCGCTCGACAGACTTTTCCTGACAAGCCCTTGCTATTTACGTTTAGAAGAGCGCAAGAGGGCGGCAATACGCCTTGTTCGGACGACTATTATTTTAAATTATTGGAAAAAATCATCCGTTCCAAACAAGCCGATATTATCGACATCGAGCTTTTTGCCGAGGAAAGCGGCGTAAAACAAACCATTGCTTTGGCACATGAGTATCAAACTGTCGCCTTACTTTGTAATCACGATTTCCAATCCACGCCGTCTTTGGCAGACATTACAGGCCGTCTGAAAACAATGGCCGAGTGGGGCGCGGATATCTGCAAAATTGCCGTTATGCCGCAATCGTCGCAAGATGTATTGACCTTATTACAGGCTACATATGATGTTTCACAAATTATCGACCGCCCGATTATTACTATGTCCATGAATAAAATCGGTGCGATCAGTCGTCTGGCCGGCTCGACTTTTGGCTCGGCCGTTACCTTTGGTGCAGCACAAAAAACGTCGGCCCCCGGCCAAATTGATGCCAACGAATTAAGGAAAATCTTGGCAATTTTGGGATAGTTTAATTATTAATATTCAAGGCCGTTTGAAAAATATTTTTCAGACGGACTGATTTTTTTAAATTTATTTCTTTTAATTTTAAATAAAATAGGTAACAATGGGTTTCCTATTTTAATAACCAGAGGAGAAATAAAATGACTACTACTAAAGAAAACCTAGCGAACCCAGGTCCAGTAGGCCTATCTGGCTTTGCACTGACAACTTGGTTGCTCAGTCTGATTAACGGCGGCTTTTTTACTGCTCAAGAGGGTGTCGGCTTAGTTTTGGGCATGGCTCTCGCCTTTGGTGGTATTGCCCAAGTTATTGCCGGTATGTTTGAGTTCAAGAAAGGCAATACGTTTGGCTTTACCGCTTTTATCAGCTATGGCGCATTCTGGTGGACATGGGCTTTGTTTACCATCTTTTTCAAAGGTGAAACAGCTCCGGCATTTATCGGCTGGTATCTTTGCGCATGGGGTATGTTTTCGCTGATGATGTTTGTGGCCACCTTGACCAAACCTAAAGTATTGAGCGGTATTTTCTTTTGCTTGACACTGACTTTCTTTGCACTGGGTATTGGTGATGGTATGGAAAATCATAGCATCGTCCATATCGGCGGTTGCTTAGGCTTGGTAACTGCACTTGGTGCGTTCTACTTGGCAGCGGCAGAGGTCATCAACGAATCTTTCGGCCGTACTGTTTTGCCGGTTGGTGAGCGTAAATAAGCTTAACCATACAAAATGCCGTCTGAACGGTGGATATGAAATCAAGGATTTCAGCCACAATGTTCAGACGGCATTTTTATTTGTCTTCAAATAAATCGACATCAAATAAATCCGGCTCTTTGATGCGCTCACGACAATCAAGCTTGATGTCTTCAGTAACCCGGCAGCAGCACGGCAAAATTTCTCCGGGCGCGACAAAAGCGAGCGGAAAATTATCATAAGAGACTTTCCCATCCAAGATTTTGACCCGGCATGAACCGCAATAGCCGCTGCGACATTGGTATTCAATCTCGTGTCCGGTGCGCTCCAAGCCCTCCAATAAGGTTTCGCCTTGTTGGAGTTGGAAGGTTTTGTCGTGTGTGCTGATGAGTGCCATATGATTTGTTTGGATTGGAAAGGCCGTCTGAAACGGTGTAAAGACGAAATCAAAGATTTCTGCCACACCGTTCAGACGGCCTTGATCATAAAACCGAATGTTCGATTACAGCTCGAAATCGCCTAAATCGTCGGCATTGACTTCCGAATCAATCTGACCAATCAGGTAAGAGGAAATTTCCACTTCCTGCGGCGCAACCTGTACATTGTCAGAAGACAGCCATGCGTTAATCCAAGGAATCGGGTTTTGGGTCGCACCTTCAAATCCGGCAGGCAGACCGACCGCCTGCATACGCAGATTGGTGATGTATTCAACGTATTGCGCCAGAATCTCTTTATTCAGGCCAATCATCGAACCGTCTTTAAACAGATAGGCCGCCCACTCTTTTTCCTGCTCGGCTGCTTTTTTGAAGAGGTTGAAACACTCGTCCTGCAATTCATTCGCAATTTCAGCCATTTCAGGATCATCGGCACCGGCACGCATCAGGTTGAGCATATGCTGGGTGCTGGTCAGGTGCAGGGCTTCGTCGCGGGCAATCAGCTTGATGATTTTAGCGTTGCCTTCCATCAATTCACGCTCGGCAAAGGCGAACGAGCAGGCGAATGAAACGTAGAAGCGGATGGCTTCCAATACATTGACGCACATCAGGCAGAGATAGAGCTTTTTCTTCAACTCGCGCAAAGACACGGTAACGAGCTTGCCGCCGACATTGTGCGTGCCTTCGCCCAACAGATTGTAATATTGGGTGTATTCAATCAAATCATCGTAATAGCAGGCAATGTCCTCGGCGCGGGCGATGATGTATTTGTTTTGCACAATATCATCGAACACGACTGACGGATCATTCACGATATTACGGATGATATGAGTGTAGCTGCGCGAGTGGATGGTTTCGCTGAAGCTCCATGTTTCAATCCAAGTTTCAAGCTCGGGAATAGACACTAAAGGCAAGAACGCAACATTCGGACTGCGGCCTTGGATCGAATCGAGCAAGGTTTGGTATTTCAGATTGCTGATGAAAATATGTTTTTCGTGTTCGGGCAGATTGGCGTAGTCGATACGGTCGCGCGATACGTCGATTTCTTCCGGACGCCAGAAGAAAGATAATTGTTTTTCGATCAGTTTTTCAAATACTTCGTATTTCTGCTGGTCATAACGGGCGACATTTACCGGCTGACCGAAAAACATAGGCTCTTTAAGCGCGTCGTTTTTGGTCTTAGAAAAGGTGCTATAGGACATAGTCAGGTGTTCGCAGGACATATATATCATCTCTTTTTAAAAATTAGTCAACTTTTCTATAGATTGTTACTGGACCAAATGAAAAAAATTGAATTTTATCAATAAATTGCCATGCTAAAATAGTGATGGCTAAAAGAATATAAAGTTTATATTCAGCTAAGAATGACCAAATGGCATCCATATTTTTCCTTTTCTGGAAAATAACAACTTAGCTTCATATAGTAGTAGGTTTTAATTTAAGAAAATCCTTAAAGCCTTCTACTATCTAGAAGCCTTGGATATATTTCAAAAATCAACCTGTTTTAAATCTTACAAGCCCCACCTGCGCAGCCGTCATCCTGAATATCGGTCTGCGTATCGTCCGCACCGTCGCGGGTGTTGTGGTAGTACAGGGTTTTGACACCGTATTTGTAGGCGGTCAGCAGATCTTTCAGCATTTGTTTCATGGAAACTTTGTTGCCTTCGAATTTACCTGGGTCGTAGGCGGTGTTGGCGGAAATCGATTGATCGACAAATTTCTGCATCACGCCGACAAGTTTCAGGTAGCCTTCGTTGCCGGGAAGCTGCCACAGGGTTTCGTAGGCATCTTTCAGGGTTTCAAATTCCGGTACGACTTGTTTCAAAATACCGTCTTTTGATGCTTTAACGCTGACCAGGCCGCGTGGAGGCTCAATGCCGTTGGTAGCATTGGCAATTTGCGAGCTGGTTTCAGACGGCATGAGTGCGGTCAGGGTAGAGTTGCGTAGGCCGTATTTGACGATGTCGGCACGCAGGCTTTCCCAGTCGTAGTGCAAAGGCTCGCTGCACACGGCATCCAAGTCTTTTTTGTAGGTATCGATAGGCAGTTTGCCTTGCGAGTAAACGGTTTGGTTGAACAGCGGGCATGCGCCGTATTCTTTGGCAAGGTTTACCGATGCTTTGAGCAGGTAATACTGCATGGCTTCAAAGGTGCGGTGGGTCAGGCCGAGGGCTGAATCGTCGCTGTAACGTACGCCGTTTTTCGCCAGATAGTAGGCGTAGTTGATGACGCCGATGCCGAGCGTGCGGCGGTTCATGGTCGCGGTACGTGCGGCTGCAACCGGATAGTCTTGATAATCCAACAGAGCATCAAGTGCGCGTACGGTCAAATCGGCGAGTTCTTCCAGTTCGTCCAAGTTGTTCAATGCGCCTAAGTTGAAGGCGGACAAGGTACATAGGGCGATTTCGCCGTTCGGATCGTTGATGTTGTCCAAAGGTTTGGTCGGCAGAGCGATTTCCATGCACAAGTTGGACTGATGAACAGGCGCAACGCGCGGATCAAACGGGCTGTGCGTATTGCAGTGGTCAACGTTTTGGATGTAGATACGACCGGTACCGGCGCGTTCTTGCATCAGGGTGGAAAACAATTCTGTTGCCGGCAAAGTACGTTTGCGGATGTTTGGATCTTGTTCGTATTGAGTGTAGAGGCGCTCGAATTCGTCTTGGTCGGCGAAGAAGGCATTATACAAACCCGGAACTTCATTCGGCGAGAACAGGGTAATGTTACCGCCTTTAATCAAACGGGTGTACAGCAGGCGGTTGATTTGCACGCCGTAGTCCAGTTGGCGGATACGGTTGTCTTCTACGCCGCGGTTGTTTTTCAATACCAACAGGCTTTCGGCTTCAATGTGCCACAATGGGTAGAACAAGGTTGCCGCGCCGCCGCGTACGCCACCTTGCGAGCAGGATTTAACGGCCGCCTGGAACATTTTGAAGAATGGGATACAGCCGGTGTGTTGCGCTTCACCGCCACGGATTTCGCTGCCCAAGCCGCGGATACGGCCGGCATTGATGCCGATGCCTGCACGCTGGGAAACGTATTTCACAATCGCGCTGGTGGTGGCGTTGATGGAGTCGAGGCTGTCGTCGCATTCAATCAATACGCAGCTTGAGAATTGACGGGTAGGCGTACGCACGCCGCTCATGATAGGTGTAGGCAGCGATACTTTGAATGTGGAAACGGCATCGTAAAAGCGTTTGACGTAATCCAAACGGGTCTCTTTCGGATATTTGCTAAAGAGACACATGGCCACCAAAATGTATAAAAACTGCGGCGTTTCATAAATTTGGCGGGTAACACGGTTTTGAACCAGATATTTGCCTTCCAGCTGTTTTACCGCAGCATAAGAGAAGGTCATATCGCGACTGTGGTCGATATAGGCATTCAGCTCGTCGAATTCTTCGCGGCTGTAATCTGCGATGATGTGGCGGTCGTATTTGCCTGCTTCGGTCAGTTTTTTGACGTGATCGTAGAGGTGAGGCGGCTCGAATTCGCCATAAGCGATTTTGCGCAGATGGAAAATGGCGAGGCGGGCGGCCAGATACTGATAATCGGGCGTATCTTGTGAGATCAGGTCGGCCGCGGCCTTGATGATGGTCTCATGGATGTCGTCGGTACGGATACCGTTGTAAAACTGAATATGTGATTTGAGCTCGACTTGCGATACGGAGACGTTTTGTAAGCCTTCTGCCGCCCAAGTAACAACGCGGTGGATTTTGTCTAAATTGATATCTTCCAAGCGTCCGTCGCGTTTGGTTACTTTAATATTCGTTGCTGCATTCATTGTTCAGTCTTCCCATTAAAAAACACAAGATACGGTATGTGATTGCTTTGAACGGCACAATATAATGTATTTTTCTTTGTTTAACTAGACTTGACAATGCGCTTTTTTCGGGGTGTGGATTAGGGGATGGGAGGCTTAAACTAGATTTTATGTGGCTTTGTGGCGATTTGGTATTATTTTGCGTTTGCATCACATTTGGCCAGACATTGGCTAGAGGCTTATGAAATAAAGAAATTTATATTCAGGTTTCGTCTAAATGGAAGAAGTGTTAAATTTTGCAAAGCAAGTAGTATGATGTAGTAATTAACCACATTTTTGTCATGTAAAAAATGGGCGTTTTGCCGGTGCCCTGGCGAAACATATAATGGAAAAACTATTTAGGAGGCGAATCATGTTAATGTTGAAAAATTTAGGTTCCGCACTGGCGGCGGTTGCCGTATTGAGCTTAGGTGCTTATTCTACCGAAGCGGCGGCCAAACCGCATGGCCATCATGTGAGCAAACACCAGCATGCGAAGAAAAACAAATTGCATCCTGCTTGCAAGAGATACCTTGAGCGCCGTGCCGCTTGGTATCGCTACAAAGGCAACAAGGCCGAGTTGAGGGAAAACCGAAAAGCGGCAAAAGCGTTCCGCGGTTTACCTTATGCCGAGCAAAAAATTCAATGCCAAGCTGCTTATCAGGCATTTGATGATTTTGATCACGGTAAATTCCGCAGCCGTTAATCGTCTGATTTGAACAAAGGCCGTCTGAATGTTTCAGACGGCCTTTGATATTTATTTCTCAACAATGATTTTGTTTTCGGCTTGAGGCTCGTATTGGGTGGATTCATCACCGTAATACAACACGCCAAGCTTGATGGGGATGCGGCCTTGCGATTTGCGGTGGGCATTGGAGTCGCGCAGGGAGTAGGCGCAACCGCAGTATTCTTGTTGGTAGAAATGCTCGCGCTTGCTGATTTCAATCATGCGTGCGCTGCCACCGCCTTTGCGCCAGTTGAAATCCCAATAAACCAAGTCATCGTACGGCTCGGCAGCGCGATGGCCGCAGCCGTTGATCTGTTTCATGTCTTTCCAGCGTGAAATGCCCAGTGAGCTGGTGAAAACATGGAAGCCGTTTTCATGGGCGTATTGGGCCGCTTTTTCAAAACGCATATCGAAACACATGGTGCAGCGGATACCGCGTTCGGGTTCAAATTCCATGCCTTTGGCTTTGGCGAACCATTCTTTGCGGTCGTTTTCGTAGTCGTCGTCTTTATCGACAAAAGGGATGCCGAATTTGTCCGCAAAGCGCATGTTTTCTTCTTTGCGCAGCATATATTCTTTGTGCGGATGGATATTGGGGTTGTAAAAATAAATGGTGTAGTCGATGCCGCTGGCAAGCAGGGCTTCCATTACTTCGCCGCTGCACGGGGCGCAGCAGGAATGCAGCAGGACTTTTTTATGGCCGCCGGGCGGAACAAGGATAGGGCGGTCAATATCGGTAACGATGGGAGTGTTTAATTCGGTCATGGTTAGATTCTATTTATTGTTAAGTGTTTCAGACGGCCTTATGTATCGGGGCCGTCTGAAATATAAAATGAAGCATATATTTTAACAGAGCTGCACTTTATGGAACAGTTTGCTACTGCTTTTTCTTTTCGTTCAATGGCTTGAACTCTTGCGCATCCGGAGGCGGGGCTGTGAAGATGGTGTCTGGATTGGGGTGCGCTCCGAATTCTGCCAGCAGGTTGCGATAGTCCAGCGACTGTTTCATCAGTTCTGCGGCGGCGGTGCGCAGGTTGTCCACGTCTTCCGGTGGCAGATAGAAACTGGTCGGAATGTTCAATACTCTTTCCCTCAACTCGGAAGGAGGGAGGTCTTTGAGGTTGAGGCTGACGAAGGAGAAGCTGATGCCGTCGGTTTGTTTGTCTTTATTCCACTGATCGACGAAGGCGCGGAAACGGCGCAGGGATTCTTGCGAGTTTTGGTCGATGGGGATATTGACGATGGAGGAGACAACGTCGCGGAAACCGGGAACGGCCGCGGTTTTGTCCAAATTGCTGCTGACTTGGTTTTGCGCATTGACGTTGATAACGACGATATGGCGGATGTTGTTTTGCAGGATTTTGTTTGTCAGGATTTTTTCCGGGTACATTTCCGTCATATCCAAAAGGCTGCGCATGCCCAGATTGTCGGTCAGGCCGCCGTCTATCAGGTGGATGTAGGGGCGGTTTTTCCCGTCTGCGTATTTTTGGAATCGCTCGTAAAACTCTTTTATGGTGCGGCTTTGTTGTCTGCCTGTTTCACTGTCGTCTACGTCTTCGATTTTAATCGGCGGCGTGTAGTTGCAGCGTCCGCCGTTGTTGTTTAGGGTGATCGGTGCAAAGACCATGGGGACGGAGCTGGATGCGGCGACGGCGCGGGCGATGCGGAGGTTGCCCAGGTCGATACACATCGGATCAAAGTATTCCTGCGTGAAGTTGAAGCGTTCGCCTATGCCCATATCGGTGGCGGAAATGATGGCAAACGGGCCTTTGGCATTTTTTTCCAAATCGCGGAAAGTGGTTTTGCCGAAAAGGTAGTTTTCAAACTGCTCCTGCAACAGATCGCCGCGTCCGTATTCAGGCGAGGCCAGTCGGGGCAGGTTGGACATGGAAAACGCTTGTTTGACGACTTGGCGTTGGAAGTTTTGGTGTAGGAAACGTTTATAAAACAAGGGAATGGTTTCTTCGCCCTTTAGTGCAAAATAAGCCGCCAAAACCGATCCGCCGGATACGCCGACCACTACATCGACATTCGACATCAAAGATTGTTTTTTGCCGCCGATGGTAATCTGCTGCTTATGAAGCTGCTCCAACACGCCATAACCCAAGGCCGCCGCGCGCGTGCCGCCGCCGGAGAACATCAACACAATAAGCGTATCGTCTTCGTCGTTGTGCTGAAGCCGGCTGGTTTCAAAGCGGTAGCCGCGTTGCAGGTCAACCGTATCAATGCCGGAAAGAGGCTGATATTTCACCAGCGAGCAGGCGGATAATAGGGCTGCGGAGAGCAGGGAAAGGGCGGATTTAAAAGGGAATTTTGACATAAACACAGGAAAGTCGGTTGTTCATTCAAAACGGATTATAAAGGTTTTCAGACGACCTTTATAGAAGGCGGACTTTTAGACGGCCTTTTTGCATCGATTTTCCGTTATAATCGACACAATCTTTATCTTTCCAAACCCTTATGGCGCAACCAAACCGCATCAACCACGAACCTATCTTTCTGCTTGCCTCCGCCCCGTGGCGCGAGAGCAGCTTGTGGGTGGAAGCTTTCAGCCGCCGTTATGGGCGGGTGGCTTTGTTGGCCAGAAGCGCGCGCAAACGGCAGAGCGAATTGCGCGGCGTGTTGGTGCCGTTTGTACCGGTGAGCGCATCTTGGTATGGCTCGCAAGAGTTGAAGACCCTGCATCGCGCCGAATGGATAGGAGGTTGGCCGCAGCCGCAGGGCAGGGCTTTGTTCAGCGGATTGTATGTGAACGAGTTGATGTTGAAATTGACCGTCCGCGAAGACCCGTTGCCCGAGCTTTACGATGTTTTGGCGGAAACCATGAAAACCATTTGTTGCGAGGCCAACCACATTGCCGCTTTGCGCCGTTTTGAATGGACGCTGCTGACACGCTTGGGCTTTGCCCCCGATTTGTTCCATGATGGCAACGGCAATGAAATCAACGGCGAAGAAACTTATTGGCTCACACCGGAAGAGGCTGTGGTTCCCCTGGCCGAGGCCGACCGTTTCCATGTGCTCAATAAGGGCGTTGCCGTATTGGGCGCGACGTTAATTGATTTGAGGGAAGGCAGTTTCGTTCATCAGGAAAGTCTGGGGCAGGCTTTGAAAGTGACGCGGCTTTTGATTGACAACCTTCTGCCCGAGGGCATCAAGTCTCGGCAGGTTTTGCAGCAGTTGCAGCAGTTTGGCTTGGGCAGTTGAATTTTTTCAGACGACCTGTGATATGAGCAGGCTCAGGCCGTCTGAAACTTTAATGAAAGGACATTATTATGTTGTTAGGCGTAAACATCGACCATATTGCCACCGTCCGCAATGCGCGTGGTACGATTTATCCCAGCCCTGTCGAAGCGGCGCTGATTGCAGAAACCCACGGCGCAGATTTGATTACCATGCACTTGCGTGAAGACCGCCGCCATATTAAAGATGCGGACGTGTTCGCCGTTAAAAACGCCATCCGCACGCGCCTGAATTTGGAAATGGCGCTGACGGAAGAAATGCTGGAAAACGCGCTCAACGTCATGCCGGAAGATGTGTGCCTCGTGCCTGAAAAACGTCAAGAAGTGACCACTGAAGGCGGTTTGGACGTATTGGCGCAACAGGATAAAGTGGCCGAGTTCACTAAAATTCTGACCGATGCAGGCATCCGCGTGTCCTTGTTTATCGATGCCGACAACGCGCAAATCCAAGCCGCTTATGATGTCGGTGCGCCCGTTATCGAGTTGCACACCGGTGCGTATGCCGATGCACACGGCCACGCCGAGCAGATGAAACAATTCGAGCGCATTCAAAACGGTGCGCATTACGCCAGCGATTTGGGCTTGATCGTCAACGCCGGACACGGCCTGACCATTCACAACGTTACGCCGATTGCCAAAATTCTCGCCATTCGCGAGCTGAACATCGGCCATTCGCTGATTTCCCAAGCACTCTTCCTCGGCCTGCCTGAAGCGGTCCGCCAAATGAAGGAAGTCATGTTCAGGGCAAGAATGCTGCCTTAAGGGCATCAGCCATACCGGCTAAAGCGGTTTGCTTTGGCCGGTAGCCGCATTTTCAGACGGCCTGACTATTTAAACAAGGAGCAGACCCATGATTTACGGAATAGGCACGGATATTGTTTCCCTCAAACGCATTATCCGCCTGAACAAAAAATTCGGACTGGCATTTGCGCAACGCATTCTTAGTCCGGAAGAGCTGTTGGAGTTTCCGCAGGCAGGCAAACCGGTCAACTATCTTGCCAAACGCTTTGCCGCCAAGGAGGCTTTTGCCAAAGCCGTCGGGACGGGCATACGCGGCGTGGTGTCCTTCCGCAATATCGGTGTCGGGCATGACGCATTGGGCAAGCCTGAATTGTTTTTTGCACCGGCTTTGAGCAAATGGCTGGAAGAGCAGGGCATCCGCGGCTGTCATCTGAGCATGAGCGATGAAGAAGATACCGTCATGGCTTTTGTCATTGCGGAAAAATAAGGCCGGATTTAAGTATTCTGGAATAGAACATCCTTTTCAGACGGCCTGAAGGATTGGATATTTGTTAAAAGTCGGGCGCATAGGCCCGACATCGTTTTTTTTACGCATAAATCGGCAGGTGTCGCCGCCTGCCGCATATTAAGAATAATCTCATGATGACTGAAGACACACGTCCCTTGGTGCAAGTAGTTGCCGGAATTTTGCTCGACCAAAACGGCCGCTACCTGCTCAGTTCCCGCCCGGAGGGCAAGCCGTATGCCGGCTATTGGGAATTTGCCGGCGGCAAGGTGGAAGCCGGCGAAAGCGATTTTCAAGCTTTGCAACGCGAATTTGAAGAAGAACTCGGCATCCGTATCCTTGCCGCTACGCCGTGGCTGACCAAAGTCCATTCCTACGAACACGCACATGTACGCCTGCATTTTTTATGGGTGGAAGCCGACCAATGGGCGGGCGAAATCCAATCGAGGGAAGGGCAGAAATGGGCATGGCAAAAAGCAGGGGATTTTACCGTTGCGCCGATGCTGCCAGCCAATAGCGCATTGTTACGCTCCCTATCCATTCCGCGCCGGCTTCAAGGCCGTCTGAAAAGCGGCTTCAGCGGTCAAAACAGCATGGGCGAATATCATGTTGCGCCATATGGATTGGCTCATCAAACCGCATCTGCCGTATTGCTGGAATTTGCCGATTGGCAACAAGGCAAGCCGCAAGAAGCGTCCAGTGTGTGGCCAATCATTGAAAATGCCGAACAATGGCGGCAGGTGCAAAATGCGGATGCCGTTGTTTGGAAAGTGGCTGACGAAGCGGCCGCCGGGCAAGTTGCGGATATTTTGGCGCAAGGCGTGGCGATGCCGCTGATTGTGGCAGCTCCGGAAAGTCTGGTTTCCATTTATCGCGAACAGTGGCAGAGTATGGGTGCGCATGCCGTTTTGACCGATAATGACATTGAGGCCGTCTGAAATGAGTAAAAATCAAAAGCTTTTGATTGCCGTTGTTTTACTGATTGTGTTTGCGGCAGCCAAACTGCTGCTCTTAGATTGGTGGCAGCAACAGCAATCAAAAACGAAAGTAGTCGAATGTAATTTAATACAAGGCTGCGTCCTGCCTGACGGTTCAAAAGTGCGTGCGACATCCATCAATACGCACGAGCCGTTTGATATCGTGATAGAGAATGTTCCGCAAAATACAGGGGCGGTCAGTATCAGTTTCAGTATGAAAAACATGGACATGGGCTTCAACCGCTATAATCTGGCGCAACGATCTCCGCAAAGCTGGCAGGCTTTGCAAATCCGCTTGCCGTTTTGCGTCGAAGGCCGCCATGATTACACTGCCGATATTACCGTCGGCAAACAGACTTTTCAGACGGCATTTAGCGCGAAGTAGCCATCCGATAGAGGCCGTCTGAACGGCCATAGGCTAAAAAAATCTAATTTTTTTGATAACGTATTTAAAAATTCCTTATAAATGAATCAATTATAAATTATTTTTTGATGGATTGTTTACAATCATTCTGACTATAAACCAAAAATACAAAACGGACAGAAGCCAGGCTACATCAGGGTTTGATGTGGTAGGGACTGTCCGTTTTTTATGTTTGTTGCAAAAAAATCGTTTATTAATAACTGAATTTTTTATAATTTTTTTGAAAAAAGTGTTTGACAAGACCGGTTTTATTTTTTAAATTTGTTTCCATAAATAAAAACTACATCGCACTACAAAGGAACATCATCATGAATCTGTATCAAACCACTCTCTCTTGTTATAGATTTTCTCCCCTCTCCGCCGATCCCGTCGTCGTCTGCTTATTGCCAGTCGCGGCGGTCTGAAGGCTCTCAACCCGAATCCAGTTTCCGCATTCCCACAAACACTTCGGGTTTTAAAACTTCTTTCCCCTGTTGCATTCATATACTGATTAATAATATTTAAAAAACAAATACCTCCGCTTCAGCCTTATTGTATTCAATATTTTTAATAACTATTTGTTTTTATTGATTTTAAATTTTTAGATGGTTGATAATGGAAATTTTACAGGCCGTCTGAAAACAGTTTTTGAAACGATTGTTTCTTTTTAAACGGTTCGTTTCTGGTTTGGAGAAAACCGAACCGGCCGATTGATACTGATAAAAGTCTATAAAGGAGAAATATGATGAGCCAACACTCTGCCGGAGCGCGTTTCCGTCAAGCCGTGAAAGAATCGAATCCTCTTGCCGTCGTCGGTTGCGTCAATGCTTATTTTGCGCGATTGGCCACCCAAAGCGGTTTCAAGGCGATTTATCTGTCTGGCGGCGGCGTAGCAGCCTGTTCTTGCGGCATTCCTGATTTGGGTATTACTACAATGGAAGATGTGCTGATTGATGCGCGGCGGATTACGGACAATGTGGATACGCCTTTGCTGGTGGACATCGATGTGGGTTGGGGCGGAGCGTTCAATATCGCTCGTACGATTCGCAACTTTGAACGCGCCGGTGTTGCAGCAGTTCATATCGAAGATCAGGTAGCGCAAAAACGCTGCGGCCACCGTCCGAACAAAGCCATTGTTTCTAAAGATGAAATGGTCGACCGTATCAAAGCTGCCGTCGATGCCCGCGTTGATGAGAACTTCGTGATTATGGCGCGTACCGATGCGCTGGCGGTGGAAGGTTTGGATGCCGCCATCGAACGCGCCCAAGCTTGCGTGGAAGCCGGTGCGGACATGATTTTCCCTGAGGCCATGACCGATTTGAACATGTACCGCCAATTTGCGGACGCGGTGAAAGTCCCTGTGTTGGCGAACATTACCGAATTTGGTGCAACGCCGCTTTATACCCAAAGCGAGCTGGCTGAAAACGGCGTATCGCTGGTGTTGTATCCGCTGTCATCGTTCCGCGCCGCGAGCAAAGCTGCTTTGAATGTTTATGAAGCGATTATGCGCGATGGCACTCAGGCGGCGGTGGTTGACAGTATGCAAACCCGTGCCGAGCTGTACGAGCATCTGAACTATCATGCCTTCGAGCAAAAACTGGATAAATTGTTTCAAAAATAAGTAACCGCTTTCAGACGGCCTTTCAATAAATCCGCATCGGCCGTCTGAAAAATAAAACCCATAAAAATACAAAGGAGAAATACCATGACTGAAACTACTCAAACCCCGACTTTCAAACCGAAAAAATCCGTTGCGCTTTCCGGCGTTGCGGCGGGCAATACCGAATTGTGTACCGTCGGCCGTACCGGCAACGATTTGAGCTATCGCGGTTACGACATCTTGGACTTGGCACAAAAATGCGAGTTTGAAGAAGTCGCCCACCTGCTGATTCACGGCCATCTGCCCAACAAATTCGAGTTGGCCGCTTATAAAACCAAGCTCAAATCCATGCGCGGCCTGCCTATCCGTGTGATTAAAGTGTTGGAAAGCCTGCCTGCACATACCCATCCGATGGATGTGATGCGTACCGGCGTATCCATGCTGGGCTGCGTTCATCCCGAACGCGAAAGCCATCCGGAAAGTGAAGCGCGCGACATCGCTGATAAACTGATCGCCAGCCTCGGCAGCATCTTGTTGTATTGGTATCAATATTCGCACAACGGCAGACGCATTGAAGTCGAAAGCGACGAAGACACCATCGGCGGCCATTTCCTGCACCTGTTGCACGGCAAACGTCCAAGCGAATCACACATTAAAGCCATGCACGTTTCACTGATTCTGTATGCGGAGCATGAGTTCAACGCCTCCACCTTTACCGCCCGCGTGATTGCCGGTACAGGCTCTGATATGTACTCCAGCATTACCGGTGCAATCGGCGCGTTGAAAGGTCCGAAACACGGCGGCGCGAACGAGGTTGCTTACGACATCCAAAAACGCTACCGCAATGCCGATGAAGCCGAAGCCGACATCCGCGAACGCATCGGCCGCAAGGAAATCGTGATCGGTTTTGGTCATCCGGTGTACACCATTTCCGACCCTCGCAACGTTGTCATTAAAGAAGTGGCACGCGGTTTGAGCAAAGAAACCGGCGATATGCGCCTCTTTGACATTGCCGAACGTTTGGAAAGCGTGATGTGGGAAGAGAAAAAAATGTTCCCGAATCTGGACTGGTTCTCCGCCGTTTCCTACCAAAAATTGGGCGTACCGACCGCTATGTTCACACCGCTGTTCGTGATTTCCCGTACAACCGGTTGGAGCGCACACGTTCTCGAGCAACGCAAAGACGGCAAAATCATCCGTCCGAGCGCAAACTACACAGGCCCTGAAGATTTGGCATTCGTGGAGATTGAAAACCGCTGATACGCGTAACAGCAGGGTGGGCCGCCAGCCCGCCCCATCTCGAAATGCCGTTTGAAAACAATGAATAAATTAAGTTTTCGTTTTTCGACGGCCTAGTGCAGTATGCGAGAGAGAGAGCCGGCCGTTTGGAAAACATGCTGCTCTGCTGTCGTCATTCCCATACAGGCAGAAATTCAAAAGTTGAAATGTTCTGCTGTAAAGAGTGCTGAAAGATTTAAGTTTGGATTTCCGTCTATACGGGAATGATGGTAGCAGAGCGGCAATTTTTTTTCATACCGCGAATAGATTTCAAATCACAAGCAATAAAACCGAATTTATGGTTTCAGACGGCCTGAAGGTCCGAATCAACAGGCCGTCTGAAACCCCAAAACCAAAAAAAGAATAGATTTAGGAGAACCGACATGACTGCCAACCAACGCTACCGTAAAGCTTTGCCCGGTACGGATTTGGAATATTACGACGCGCGTCAGGCGTGTGAAGACATCAAACCAGGCTCTTACGACAAGCTGCCTTATACAAGCCGCATCTTAGCTGAGAACTTGGTCAACCGCGCAGACAAAGTCGACCTGCCTACGCTGCAAAGCTGGCTGGGCCAGCTGATTGAGGGAAAACAGGAAATCGACTTCCCTTGGTATCCGGCGCGCGTGGTGTGTCACGATATTCTGGGTCAGACAGCGTTGGTGGATTTGGCAGGTCTGCGCGATGCAATTGCCGAAAAAGGCGGCGATCCTGCCAAAGTGAATCCGGTGGTGCAAACCCAGCTTATCGTCGACCACTCTCTGGCCGTTGAATGCGGAGGCTACGACCCCGATGCCTTCCGCAAAAACCGCGAAATCGAAGACCGGCGCAACGAAGACCGTTTCCACTTTATCAACTGGACAAAAACCGCCTTTGAAAATGTGGACGTGATTCCAGCAGGCAACGGCATTATGCACCAAATCAACTTGGAAAAAATGTCTCCGGTTATTCAAGTCAAAAACGGCGTGGCATTCCCCGACACCTGCGTCGGTACTGACTCACATACGCCGCACGTCGATTCATTGGGCGTTATTTCCGTAGGCGTGGGTGGTTTGGAAGCCGAAACCGTGATGTTGGGTCGCGCGTCCATGATGCGCCTACCCGATATCGTCGGCGTTGAGCTGACCGGCAAACGCCAGCCGGGCATTACTGCCACCGACATCGTGTTGGCACTGACCGAATTCTTGCGTAAAGAGCGCGTGGTTGGTGCATTTGTCGAGTTTTTCGGTGAAGGTGCAAGAAGCCTGTCGATCGGCGACCGCGCAACCATTTCCAACATGACCCCTGAGTTCGGCGCGACTGCCGCAATGTTCGCCATCGACGAGCAAACCATTGATTATTTGAAACTGACCGGACGCGACGACGCACAGGTGAAATTGGTGGAAACCTATGCCAAAACCGCAGGTTTGTGGGCAGATGCCTTGAAAACCGCCGTTTATCCGCGCGTGTTGAAGTTTGATTTGAGCAGCGTAACGCGCAATATGGCAGGCCCGAGCAACCCGCATGCCCGTTTTGCGACCACCGATTTGGCCAGCAAAGGCTTGGCTAAACCTTACGAAGAGCCTTCAGACGGCCAAATGCCTGACGGCGCAGTGATTATTGCCGCGATTACTTCCTGTACCAATACTTCCAATCCGCGCAACGTTGTCGCCGCCGCGCTCTTGGCACGCAATGCCAACCGCCTCGGCTTGAAACGCAAACCTTGGGTGAAATCTTCGTTCGCCCCCGGCTCGAAAGTGGCTGAAATCTATTTGAAAGAAGCAGGCTTGTTGCCTGAAATGGAAAAACTCGGCTTCGGTATCGTCGCCTTCGCTTGCACCACCTGCAACGGCATGAGCGGCGCGCTGGATCCGAAAATCCAAAAAGAAATCATCGACCGTGATTTGTACGCCACCGCCGTACTGTCGGGCAACCGCAACTTCGACGGCCGTATCCATCCGTATGCGAAACAAGCTTTCCTCGCTTCGCCCCCGTTGGTCGTTGCCTACGCGCTGGCAGGCAGCATCCGTTTCGATATTGAAAACGACGTACTCGGCGTTTCAGACGGCCGCGAAATCCGCCTGAAAGACATTTGGCCGACCGACGAAGAAATCGATGCCGTCGTTGCCGAATATGTGAAACCGCAGCAGTTCCGCGACGTGTATGTACCGATGTTCGACACCGGCAAAGCGCAAAAGGCCCCGAGTCCGCTGTACGACTGGCGTCCGATGTCAACCTACATCCGCCGTCCGCCCTATTGGGAAGGCGCACTGGCGGGCGAACGCAGCCTGACGGGAATGCGCCCCTTGGCGATTCTGCCCGACAACATCACCACCGACCACATTTCACCGTCCAACGCGATTCTGGCAGCGAGTGCGGCGGGCGAATATCTGGCGAAAATGGGTTTGCCCGAAGAAGACTTCAATTCCTACGCCACCCACCGCGGCGACCACCTCACCGCCCAACGCGCCACCTTCGCCAATCCGAAATTGTTTAACGAAATGGTGAAAAACGAAGACGGCAGCGTGCGCCAAGGCTCGCTCGCCCGCGTCGAACCCGAAGGCGAAACCATGCGCATGTGGGAAGCCATCGAAACCTATATGAACCGCAAACAGCCGCTCATCATCATTGCCGGCGCGGACTACGGACAAGGCTCCAGCCGCGACTGGGCGGCGAAGGGCGTGCGGCTGGCGGGCGTGGAAGCCATCGCCGCCGAAGGCTTCGAGCGCATCCACCGCACCAACCTCATCGGCATGGGTGTCTTGCCGCTGCAATTCAAATCCGGCACCAACCGCCACACCCTGCAACTGGACGGCACGGAAACCTACGACGTGGTCGGCGAACGCAAACCGCGAGGCGACCTGACCTTAGTCATTCACCGCAAAAACGGCGAAACCGTCGAAGTCCCCGTGACCTGCCGCCTCGATACCGCAGAGGAAGTGCTGGTGTACGAAGCCGGCGGCGTGCTGCAACGGTTTGCACAGGATTTTTTGGAAGGGAATGCAGCGTAAGGTAAATCGGGCATCGTCAAAATGCCCGGGCTATGCTCAAAAAGGTTTTCAGACGGCCTCGAATGTTTGAGAGGCCGTTTGAAAAAACCATACTAGAAATACAAAGGAGAACTCGAAATGCCGCAAATTAAAATTCCAGCCGTTTACTACCGCGGCGGTACATCTAAAGGCATTTTCTTCAAACGCACTGATCTGCCGGCCGCGGCGCAGGAAGCAGGCGAGGCTCGCGACAAAATCCTCTTGCGCGTACTCGGCAGTCCCGACCCTTACGGCAAACAGATTGACGGTTTGGGCAATGCCAGTTCGTCCACCAGCAAAGCCGTAATTTTGGACAAATCCGAACGTTCCGATCACGATGTCGATTATTTGTTCGGACAAGTTTCCATCGACAAACCTTTTGTCGATTGGAGCGGCAACTGCGGCAATCTGACCGCCGCCGTGGGCGCATTTGCCATCGAACAAGGTTTGGTCGATAAATCCAAAATCCCTTCAGACGGCCTGTGTACCGTCAAAATCTGGCAGAAAAACATCGGCAAAACCATTATTGCCCATGTGCCGATGCAAAACGGCGAAGTCTTGGAAACGGGCGATTTTGAGCTTGACGGCGTAACGTTCCCGGCAGCCGAAGTACAAATCGAATTTTTAGATCCAGCCGACGGCGAAGGCAGTATGTTCCCAACCGGCAATTTGGTTGATGAAATTGATGTGCCGAATATAGGCCGTCTGAAAGCCACGCTTATCAATGCCGGTATTCCAAGCATTTTCCTCAACGCTGCAGATTTGGGCTATACAGGCAAAGAGTTGCAAGACGACATCAACAACGATACTGCGGCTTTGGAAAAATTTGAAACCATCCGCGCGTATGGCGCGCTGAAAATGGGCTTGATCAGCGATGTATCCGAAGCCGCCACCCGCGCCCATACTCCGAAAGTCGCTTTTGTCGCCCCTGCGGCCGATTACACCGCTTCAAGCGGCAAAACCGTAAAAGCTGCCGACATCGACTTGTTGGTACGCGCGCTGAGCATGGGTAAATTGCACCACGCCATGATGGGTACCGCTTCAGTCGCCATCGCTACCGCCGCCGCTGTGCCCGGAACGCTGGTCAACCTTGCAGCCGGAGGCGGAGCGCGTAAAGAAGTCCGTTTCGGGCATCCGTCAGGTACGCTGCGTGTCGGTGCCGCCGCCGAATGTCAGGACGGACAATGGACGGCCACCAAAGCAGTCATGAGCCGTAGCGCACGCGTGATTATGGAAGGACAAGTCCGAGTGCCGGAAGATTGCTTTTAAGTTTTCAGACGGCCACGCTATTAAACAAGGCCGTCTGAAAACCAAATAAGCAAATTTTAGTCAGGTAGCGATACCTGCAATGGAGATTAGGGTTGGGCATGAAGCCTGACTAAACACAAAACCAAAGGCAATCTGGAAAGCTCTCAAATGTTTTTGCTCTTTTCAGACGGCCTAAAGCCAAAAAAACAATCAAAAATTCAAAGGAGAAACACCATGTCCAACCAACTCATTCTTGTTCTGAACTGCGGCAGCTCTTCACTCAAAGGTGCCGTTATCGACCGTAAAAACGGCAAAGTTCTCTTAAGCTGTCTCGGCGAACGTTTGGGTACGCCCGAAGCAGTCATTACGTTCAGCAAAGACGGCAAAAAATGCCAAACAGCTTTGATCGGCCGTAACGACCATGCCGGTGCCGTAGGTATGCTGTTGAAAGAGCTTGAAAAACACGGCCTGCACGACCGCATTAAAGCCATCGGCCACCGCATCGCACACGGCGGCGAAAAATACAGCGAATCTGTTTTGATCGACCAAGCAGTAATGGACGAACTCAATGCCTGCATTCCGCTCGCTCCGCTGCACAACCCTGCCAATATCAACGGCATTTTGGCTGCGCAAGAGCATTTCCCGGGCCTGCCCAATGTCGGCGTGATGGATACTTCGTTCCACCAAACCATGCCGGAGCGTGCCTACACTTATGCCGTTCCACGCGAATTGCGTAAAAAATACGCTTTCCGCCGCTACGGTTTCCACGGTACCAGTATGCGTTATGTTGCCCCGGAAGCCGCACGCATCTTGGGCAAACCGCTGGAAGACATCCGTATGATTATTGCCCACTTAGGCAACGGCGCATCCATTACCGCCATTAAAAACGGCAAATCCGTTGACACCAGTATGGGCTTCACGCCGATCGAAGGTTTGGTAATGGGTACACGTTGCGGCGACATCGATCCGGGCGTATACAGCTATCTGACTTCCCATGCCGGTTTGGATGTTGCCCAAGTTGATGAAATGCTAAACAAAAAATCAGGATTGCTCGGTATTTCCGAACTTTCCAACGACTGTCGTTCTTTGGAAATCGCGGCGGATGAAGGCCATGAAGGCGCACGTTTGGCTTTGGAAGTCATGACCTACCGCCTTGCCAAATATATTGCTTCGATGGCGGTGGCTTGCGGCGGCGTAGATGCGCTCGTATTTACCGGCGGCATCGGCGAAAACTCGCGCAACATCCGTGCCAAAACCGTTTCCTATCTTGATTTCTTGGGTCTACACATCGACACCAAAGCCAATATGGAAAAACGTTACGGCAATTCAGGCATTATCAGTCCGACCGGTTCTTCTCCGGCTGTTTTGGTTGTGCCAACCAATGAAGAGCTGATGATTGCCCACGATACGGCGCAATTGGCCGGCTTTTTGGAAGAAGTAGGCTAGGGCAGTGTAAACAAAAAAGGGCGGATTCATCATCCGCACTTTTTCATTGGATCTCAAATCAAGCCACTTGGGTTTGATGTTCGTCGCCGTTTCGCTCACGAACTGCGCCCAAACGGTAAACAGTTTCGCCTTGTTCGCTCAAGAATGCCTGTACTGCATCGGCATCTTCTTTAGCAATGATAACAACCATGCCGATACCGCAGTTGAAGGTACGGTACATTTCTTGGGTTTCCACATTGCCTGCTTTTTGAAGCCATTGGAACAGTTTAGGCAATTCCCATGCTTTGGCATCGATTTGTGCAACGGTATTTTCAGGCAAAACGCGAGGTACGTTTTCGGTAATGCCGCCGCCGGTAATATGGGCCATGCCTTTAATGGTGAATTTTTCCAAAGCGGCAAGGATAGGTTTCACATACAGGCGGGTAGGGGCAATGATGGCTTCGCGCAAGGTTTTGCCGTTGTCAAATTCCGCGTCCAAATCAGGATTGTCGCGCTCGATGATTTTGCGTACCAAAGAGTAGCCATTGGAGTGTGCGCCGTTGGAAGCCAAGCCCAAAACAACGTCTCCGGCCTGAATGCTGCGGCCGTTGATGACGCGTTCTTTTTCAACCACGCCGACGGCAAAACCGGCCAAGTCGTATTCGCCTTCGGGATACATGCCCGGCATTTCGGCAGTTTCACCGCCAATCAAAGCGCAACCCGATTCTTCGCAGCCTTGGGCAATGCCTTTAATCACATCAGTCGCGCGGGCAACATCCAACTTGCCGCAAGCGAAATAGTCCAAGAAGAACAAAGGTTCTGCACCTTGAACCAAAATATCGTTGACGCTCATGGCAACCAAATCGATGCCGACGGTATCGTGTTTGTCCCAGTCGAATGCCAGTTTCAGCTTGGTGCCGACGCCGTCCGTACCGGAAACCAATACCGGATTTTTGTATTTTTTGCCGATTTCGACCAAAGCGCCGAAACCGCCCAAATCACCCAACACTTCAGGGCGCATAGTACGCTTGGCAAAAGGTTTGATGTTTTCGACCAGTTGATCGCCTGCGTCGATATCCACGCCTGCGTCACGATAGCTCAAAGAAGTGCTCATTGGATTTCCTTATTCGGGTATGGGGGTAGATTGTCGGAGCGTATTTTATCTTAAATTGGAGGATTCAGGCTGAATTTTTTGGCATTATTGTCAACAATTTTTATTTTATCTTAATAGCCGTCTCACTTTCAGACGGCCTTTGTGAATCTGTTATACTGCTTATTTATTTTGAAAACCTTAAGCATCAACTGGGGAACACCTTTTTATGTATCAAAAGAAAACGCGCGGCGCAAAACCGTGGATTATTATGGCTTGCGTCATCGCAGCCTTTATTTGGCTTTTATATGCCTTGGGCGATGTTTTGACGCCGTTTATTGTGGCCGCCGTTTTGGCCTATGTTTTGAATCCCTTGGTCGAGTGGCTGCAATTGAAGCGTATCCGTCGCGCGCCGGCCTCTATGATTATTATGGCGCTGGCTTTGCTGATATTGCTGTCGTTAGTACTGATTATCGTACCTATGTTGTTGAACCAGTTTAATAATCTGGCTGAACGCCTGCCGCAAATCGTGGGTTTTGTTCAAAACAAACTGCTGCCGTGGCTCAACAGCATCAGCGGGGATTATATTCAAATTGATCAAGAATCAATCATCGCATGGTTGCAGTCGCATACGGATGAGTTGAGCAATACGCTCAAAGCATGGATTCCGACCTTGATGCGTCAAAGCGGCAACGTCATCAGCGGTGTCAGCAATTTGGTGTTGTGGCCTTTGTTGCTGTATTACTTCTTGTTGGATTGGAAACGTTGGTCTTCCGGAATCAGCAAACTGGTTCCGCGTCGTTTTATCGAGACCTACACGCGTATCAGCAGCAATATGGATGAAGTTTTGGGCGAGTTTCTGCGCGGCCAGCTGATGGTTATGATGATTATGGGCTTGGTCTATGGCTTGGGCTTGATGCTGGTCGGTTTGGATTCCGGCTTTGCCATCGGTATGATTGCCGGTATTTTGGTATTTATTCCGTATTTGGGCGCATTTACCGGCCTTTTGCTGGCGACAATTGCCGCGCTTTTGCAATATGGCTCATGGCAGGGCTTGTTGATGGTCTGGGCTGTATTCGGTGTCGGACAATTCTTGGAAAGCTTTTTCATTACGCCTAAAATCGTCGGCGACCGCATCGGTTTGTCTCCGTTCTGGGTGATTTTCTCGTTGATGGCTTTCGGGCAACTGATGGGTTTTGTCGGTATGCTTGCCGGTCTGCCGCTTGCCGCCGTGACGCTGGTTCTATTGCGTGAAGGCGCATCTGCCTATTTCGGCAGCCATTTCTACAAACATAAATAAATGGATGATATTAAGGCCGTCTGAAATCCAAGTTTCAGACGGCCATTGATAACAAAGGAAGTCTATATGTTAGCCATTATCGGCGGCAGCGGTTTGACCAAACTGCCGGAACTCGAAATTACTGAACGAAAAATCGTACGCACCCCATACGGCTTAACCAGCAGCCCTATTTTGTTCGGCAGGTTGGGGCGCTTGGATATTGTTTTCCTTGCCCGACACGGCTTCAGCCATACCATCGCGCCGCATGAAATCAACTACCGCGCCAATATCTGGGCACTACACTCTTTAGGCGTAGAAAACATCATTGCCATTTCTTCAGTCGTCGGCATCAATCCTGATTTTGAAAACGGCAGCCTGGTGCTGCCGGACGATTTGATCGACTATACTTATGGCCGCAAAGATACCTTTTTTGAAGGCCAAGAATGCCCGGTCGTCCATACCGATTTTTTCAACCCTTATAGCAATGAGTTGCGGCAAGAATTATTGAACATCACAAAAGCACACAATGTGCCGATTTACGACGCCGCCGTTTATGGCTGCCTGCAAGGCCCGCGCCGCCCGACCCATGCCGAAATCGCCCGTTATCGCCGCGACGGCGTAGATGTACTCGGGATGACCGGTATGCCAGAAGCCGTTTTGGCCAGGGAGTTGAAAATGGCCTATGCCCACTTTTGCAGCGTCAGCAGCATTGATTGTTTTGATAATGGAAAAGAGAATGAAGGCTGTAACGAACAGGTTTCTATGACAATGACCAAAATCCGACAGTTATTAAATGGTTTGTAACTGATAATGCCGTCTGAAATGAGGTTTTCAGACGGCATTGTTATATTTAAGAAGCTGTTTCACGCGCCCAGTAGGGCAGAGAGGCTTTTTGTTTGCGGAACGAGGCAAGTTGCATGCCCCGACATTTTTCAAAAATCAATTCAACTCCGCTTTGCAAGTGTAAAATTAAATTGGTATGCGTTTCCGTTTTAATAAAATCGATATTGCGTTGCACCAAACGTTGAATGACGGCATACACATCAAGGCAGCCATTTGAGAAAAACCACGGATTCAACTTTACCCAACGGCCGCCGCTTAAGGCAGCATCAGGCTGAAAATCAGCACGAATCTGTGTCAGCCGATTGTCGGAGAAATGCAGCTCGATATCTCCATAAAGCCAAATATTCCAGCCTTTTTGTACCAACAAGCCTTTAGGGACGCAATCAGGCGCAGGGAACATCTGCAAAATAGATTCCGCAGATTGTCCGATTTCCAAATAATCAAATCGGCCGGTATACAAAAAATCATAAATATCAACGGCAATAGGAAAGTGGTAACGCATGGCAATAACCATAGAAAAGCAATTAACCAAGCTATCTTAAACTTAAAATATAATGAAATCAATTCTTATTAATATTTATTCAATATAAGAAAGGCCGTCTGGAATTTCAGGCGGCCTTGTATCTTTAGTTTAAATCGATATTGGTTTACTCAGCCTTTAAATCAGCCACGCATTGCTTATCGCGTGCCTCAAAAGCTTCCGCGCCACCCAAGAGCTTGAGTTGCTCCTCAGGGCTGATTTTGCCGAAGTTTCGGATTTGCTCGTCAGAGAGTTTGCTCAAAGGCTGATCCCACATGCAGACACAATAGTCTTGAGCCAATTTCTCGTTTTGCGCATCCAAACCTTTTGCTTTCAAATCAGCTTGCCATTTTTCAGCAAAAGGAATGTTTTTCACGCAAGATTCCACCACATTTTGTTTCATCTGCGGCTTGTTCATGGCGCATTGTGAGAGCAGGGCGGTCAGAGCCAGCAAAGACAAAATAATCCATGCCCAAATGCGGATGGTGCGGATTTTTGCCTTGGCTTTCTTTCTGGCCGCCAATTGTTCTTCAGACGGACTTTCTGTTTGTTGCTCAGTCATGCAGGCTTTCCATGCGGATCATGGTGATCGGAGCATCTACGCAGCTCAGAGCTTCAATCGCTGCGATAGCGCGTTTGACATTACGTTCCACAGTTGTGTGAGTCAAAATCACGATTTCAGCAGTGCTTTGATTAATCACGCCTTTTTGAATCAGAGCCTCGATAGAAACATTTTCTTTGGCCAAGAGGGCGGCAATTTGACCCAAAGTGCCCGGTTCGTCAGTTGCTTGAACGCGCAGATAGTAGCTGCTGGTGATTTCATCCATAGGCAGAATATTTTGCGCTTGAACTTGTGAAGGCTGGAATGCCAAGTGAGGGACACGGTGGTCAGTTTCCGCTTCAATCAGACGGGCAATATCAATAATATCGGCAACCACGGCAGAAGCAGTCGGCAATGCACCGGCGCCTGCACCATAATACAAGGTTTCACCAACCATATCGGCATTGACACGGACGGCATTCATCACACCGTTCACATTAGCCAACAGACGGCTTTCAGGAATCAGAGTAGGGTGTACGCGCAACTCGATGCCTTTGTCGGTTTTACGGGTAATACCCAACAATTTGATACGGTAGCCGAGTTCTTCAGCATATTTGATGTCGCGGCTGTCGAGTTTGCTGATGCCCTCCAGATAGCAGGCAGAAAAGTTCATCGGCGTACCAAATGCCAATGCGCTCATAATCGTAATTTTATGGCCGGCATCATGACCTTCGATGTCAAAAGTAGGGTCAGCTTCTGCATAGCCCAAAGCCTGAGCTTCTTTCAATACGTCTGCAAACGCGCTGCCTTTTTCACGCATTTCAGTCAGAATGAAGTTGCTGGTACCATTAATAATACCGGCGATACTGCGGATTTGGTTCGCAGCCAAGCCTTCACGCAAAGCCTTGATAATGGGGATCCCGCCGGCAACAGCAGCTTCAAACTGCACCATGACATTTTTTTCTTCCGCCAAAGGGAAAATTTCATTGCCGTATTCGGCCAGCAGTTTTTTATTGGCAGTAACAATATGTTTGCCGTTTTCAATCGCTTTCAATACCGCATCTTTGGCGATACCGGTACCACCAAACAATTCAACAACAACATCAACATCTTGATGTTGAACCAGCTCAAACGGATCTTTGATAAAAGCAGCATTCGGGCAAATTTGTTTAGCTTTTTCTTCGCTCAAATCGCAAACAGCAGAAATACGGACTTCGCGTCCCAAACGGCGGCTGATTTCCGCAGCATTGTCCTGCAATACAGTGGCCGTACCACCACCGACTGTACCCAAACCTAAAAGACCGATATTTACTGGCTTCATTGTGTCTCCTTTTGAGCCGATACTTTAAAATAATCACGAAAAACCAAGGCTTGTTATAATCGCTTGCAATCGTCAATTCAGAGCAAAGCATCAATGCACAAGGTCAAACGTTGAATCCTACCTGATATTGCTTGATTTTGCACCTTTTTTTGCAAGTTTCCTAAGGCCGTCTGAAAAATCGTTCTACCATAAAAACAGGAATTGCCATGAAAATCACAGAAAACCATATCGATGAAGCCGCATCATTTTTTTCATCCTCACAAGGCATATTGCAAATCGGCGAACAAACATATTCAGAACCCATTTGCTGGCAAGATGGCAAAATTAGCATCATTCCTCAAACAACCATCGAAGAATTAAACGAACAAATTTTTATATCAGCAATTGAGACAGCAGAAAACCGTCCTGAAGTCATCATTATCGGTACCGGAGCGAAACAACAATTTCTGCATCCCAAAATTGCCGCAGCCTTATCAACTTACGGAGTCGGCCTCGAATGCATGAATACAGCCTCAGCTTGCCGAACTTTAGTTTTACTGCAAGGCGAAGGCCGAAGCACATGGGCTTGGTTGTGGCCATAATTTGTGAAAAAGGCTTTTACATCATAACAGTGTAAGTTCGCATAATTTATATTATGTTAAATTTCCTATTCAAGATGATTTAAGCATATTCTTCGCATCTTAATTCACCTCTTCTCGCTGACGTTGTTCCTTGATTATACAAGGAAATATTATGTCCGCACCCGTAATATTGTCTGCGGCCGCTACCAAAGGCGGCGTAGGCAAAACAACACTCATTGCTAATGTCTCCGGCGTTCTCGCCGATATTGGACTCCGCGTCCTAATGATCGACTGCGACGTTCAGCCATCACTGTCTAAATACTACCCAATAAGCCACCGCGCTCCAAATGGTATTGTCGAATTGCTTCTCGGTGAAAATACCGAAGAAGTCATCCGCTCGACAATATCCAATACCATTTTTCCGAATTTAGACATCGTTATTTCCAATAACATTTCTGCTTTAGTCGAGACTGAAGTAACTTCTCGTCCGGATCGTGCCTTTTTACTGAGAAGCAAACTGTATTCCCAATACATTCAGAATAACTACGATGTTGTTTTGATCGATACTCAGGGTGCAGTCGGCCCTCTCTTGGATACAGCTGCCTTCGCTGCTACATGCTTGCTTTGCCCAATCATGCCTGAAGTTCTTAGTGCCCGTGAGTTCCTTACAGGTACACAAGAACTTCTGAAGAGACTGCAAAGAGGCGAAGCGATGCGTATTCCAATGCCTCAATTACGAGCCATCATCTACGCACAAGATCGTACCAATGATGCAAAATTCGTCGCATCTCATATCAAAGACTTCTTTAACAACAGCTTAGACGACAGACGTAAATTGTTAAGCGTAGCTGTTCCTGCTGCCAAAGCATATAAGGAAGCCACAACGTTACGAGTTCCTGTTCATTGCCATGAGCGTAAACAGCTTGGAAAGATGCTGTCTGCTTATGAAATCATGCACCGTATTGTTTATGAGATTTTCCCTGGTATCGAAAATAAAAAATTGCGTGGAAGCTGTTTCAACGACATGACCAGCCTGCTGCAAGAGGAGGTACAGTCATGAATCTGGACCAAACCAAAGCAGCTTTGAGCCTAAACATCGGTACACCTGCACAGACAAATATGAGTTTTGGCCTCGAGGATAGCCCTTCTCAGGGCATGTTAATGTCGTTACCAATCAGCGAGATCGATTTCTTTGACAAAAACCCACGCCGTTTACATGATGTTTCCAGCTATGAGGCTATCAAAGAGTCCATCCGTTCTTCAGGTATCCAACAACCGGTACACGTTACCCAGCGACCTGGTGAAAATAAATATGTACTGGCACAGGGTGGTAATACCCGTCTCAAAATCTTGCGCGAACTCTTGGAAGAAACTGGCGATAACCGCTTCCGTATGATGCCGTGCATTTACATCCCCTACACTGACGAAACTACATTGCAGGTTGCGCACCTTGTTGAAAACGAACTGCGTGCTGAAATGTGTTTTTGGGATAAAGCCTGCAAATACGCCGAAATTCGCGATATTTTCCAAGATGAATCTGACTCAGGGAAACTTTCTTTGCGCGAACTGGAAGTGATGTTTTCTGATAAAGGGCTTACGGTTTCTCATAAAACTCTGGGATTGTTCTTTTTTGCTTCTGATAATTTACAGGAGCTCCAAGAATACGCATTCAAACTTTCCCATGCAAAAGTTGAAGAAATAAAAAAAATTCACTCTAACCTGTTCTCAATTTCTAAATCAATTCAGTTGGACGACTCTTTCCAATATTTATGGTCAGATGTGCTGGAACAGTGGCATAACCAATATTCTGCAACAGACTTAGACGTACATGAGCTTTGTCAGTTTGTACTCGCCAAATTCAAATTTGAATATGGTGCGGAAGCCTTTCCTGAAACAGAAAATTCATCTGATAAGAACAAATCTGAAACAGCTGTCAAACAAGATCTCAATTTGCATCAAAAAGAAGCATCTGAAAAAAACACTGAGTCAGGGGATTCGGCTATTAAATCTGTGCCAGCTAAAGAAGATAGCCTAGAGGCTGATGCAGGGAATGAGCCGAAAGGAACTGAACAGACAGGGTTCGATGCCCTGGATGTTCAGAATCATCAGGTTACTTTGGAACAAACTAGCAAAAAACTGTTTTCTGCGGTTCGTAAGTTGTTGGCCAAAGTGAACCTGTCTGATTGCTTTAAAACCCACAAAGACTTCGCATACGGTTGGTATGTCGAGTATCCAGCATTTGAGCATATTTCAGGATCCAGTGCCGAAAATGCAATCTATGCTATTGATGTTTTGCATGAGGAAGCCGGCAATGTTTTTACATTCCTGTGGAAGCTTTGCGGTATCGATAACTTCATGTTTGATGTTGGCGATAGCTCAAATCCCCTGCTTTCGCTGAAAAATGATTCAAAACTTCGTATTGCATACGAAGATCCCGACAAATACGACGAATATACAAACTGCGGCATTGGCAACAAAGAGAACATCATTGCCTCTGTGTTGAATTGGCAGACAAATACTGAGCATGAATTTCACGCCAATGTGGTAGAAATTTTATCTTTGAGCACACAGTACAACAATTTAAAAAATAGAGGGAGTGAGGAGTGATGCGTAAGCCGTTTATTAGTAATCCCGTATATCGACTATTCAATACAGATCCGGTTTATACGAATCTTGCACTGACAAGATTGGCATCCGCGCCAAATACGCCGCGCGAAGCCTCTTACAATGCTTTGGTCGCGCGTGAACATGAAGATGTTTTGAATACTCTCAAACGGATGAACCCAAAGCGAATTGAGAAATTGGCATCAATGTGCCCCGATGTCGTGACCTATTCTATTGATCTGAAAATTTTGCAAAACAAAATTGCGGAAATGGAAAATCACGAACAAAGATTTTCCCAGCAAATGCAGCGGCTCCGATGGATGTTGAAACATAAGGCCAGTAATCAAATGATCATGAACTTATGTTCCTTGATTTCTACTGCAGAAATTAAAAAGGCGCGTTTGGAGTTGAATACTCCTGTCGTTAAAGGGCGAATTGTTATGCCGTCTATTGAGGTTAGACTCAAAGTTTTGAAGGCATGGAGTAAGTCAGAAAAAGAAAGTGATATTTTTATTCGCTATCAGCAATTAATCGATGAGTTCCCCGGCTATAGCCTTGCACAGTTACATTCAATCATCAACGATGAAAAGTTTTTTGGAGCATGAGCATGTATATGGATTTTTCTACTTCCTACGATTATGAGACTGGTTTTGTACCTGCTAAAAGCATGTCTACCAATGACTTCATGCGAGGCTTGGTTGCTTTGTGGGAAGAGCCAGCCACATATGTGCGTCAGTTTGCTCAAGCGGTCGGTTCTGTATCCGAGGGATATTTTTTGAGTTGGTTTGTCGAGAAATGTCTGCCAGGCGAATGGGTAAGCTTGAATAATGATCTGTTGTTTAATGAAGCAGGTATTACCGCGAAACAGTGGCGAAATATTCGGAGTAGTCTTCTGCAGAAAGGTGTTTTACTCAATCGGAGAACTGTAGCACCAACCGAATCCCAATTTACTTTGAATGATGCACTGTTTGAGGAATTGGTACGCAAACATAGTGAATCAACCGATGTACTTGATATGGTTGCGCCCCCTATTTCGATTAATAAACTTCATCTGAAGACATTGGCCGACAGAGGACTTTCTTTTGTGTCCGTCTTGTATTTGTCGTTTCTTCAAAGTGAGGCTGAATATCAAGATTTGTGTAAGCGTGGTGACTGGTCGCCTTGGACTCATGCAGCTGAAAAGCATGTTTTTCATTCAACTATGTTGTCTAGGCGACAACAGGAAAGAGCTATTGCCGAATTAACCTCTTTTGGTTTGATTGAGAGCTGTGTTGATGGTATGCCGGCAGCGCGTCGTTGTAGATACAGTTTGAAGATGCTTGCTGATCTTACCTCTGAATATTTGAACGGATGTGTGTGATGGTTACCGCCACAAAATTACCCCCACCGAAAGTGTTCAATTCTGAGCTGACACAATGCTGGCAAGCTTTGCAAGGTAGTCGAAGAGTCGCCATCTATCGCTGTTTGATTGACATCACAGGATCTCTGAAAGCTGCAGCCATGCTTTCACAGTTGATTTATTGGACAAGAGTGAGCAAAGAGGTTGCCGAACGGGATGGTTGGATTTTTAAATCTATTGCTCAGATGGAAGCCGAAACGGGTCTGACAGTGAGAGAGCAACGCACTTGTAAGATTAGGCTTCTTGATACAAACCTTATTCAAACATGCCGTAAAGGTGTGGGTGCTGCTTTGGCCATCAAAGTGAACTTGGATACCATGGCTGAGATGATCGCGAAATCTAGTGGTACTGACGATCAATTTGGACTTACGCTGGCTGATTTGCAAAACACAAGTTCCCTCTATTTTAGAAAACACTTCTCTAAGAGAATTGCTTATCACCGTGACCTGGTTTCTCTTACAGGCTGTATTAATTCGGCAGTATTGTTGTCATGTGTTTTAAATGATGCTGTTGGTTTGGTTTCTCAACATCCACATTTACAACGTCACGCCTTTGCTACTTTGACTGCTGCCGATTGGGAAGAGCGAACCTCTCTCTCTTATAAATCTCAATTAACAGCTCGAAATAGGTTGAAGAATTTGAATCTCATTTATGAGAAAAATTTCTTGGCCAGTCGCCGTATTTTTACCCTGGTAAATGGTCACGATATTGTTAGAGCCATCAAAAAACTTCTTGCTGGCAAACAGGACGACGGCTTCAATCCATATAACACCAAAAAACGTGAAATTCTCAGTTTGGCGGAAAGGGCCAAATGTGATTGGCGGAAAGGGCCAAATGGATTGGATAAAGGGTTTCAGGGCAATTTTGAACGTGATAATCCCCTATTATCTGATATGACATTCAGAAGTGTCGAAAGGGAATATTCGGAAGTGTCGAATAGGAATTTTAAGAAAGGTCATAGTGGGAAATTCACAAGCGTCGATTGGGAAAGTTCAGAAGTGTCGAATCGGCAGATTATTTATTATATAAATTACAAAGGGGTTTATAACTACAACTACATGACTGTCGAACCCAACAAGTCATGTTCTCCCAAACAAGATCATGTGGTAGTGGTTGATGCTGATGTTGATTTGATTTATCCAAGGCTCTTCAACGTGCAAATGCGTCAACAGGCAGATTTGATTTTTGCAAAACATCTTTCAAAAAGTTCCTGGGCTTTGAAGCAGGAAATCTTGGATGAGATAGAGGGGCAGAAAAAGGAAGTTACTAGCCCACTCGGCCTTTTAGCTAAACTTTGTCAACTTGCTTCGCAAGGTAACTTTACTGCCATTGTTGCACCGCAGGTTAAATTCAATCGTGAGCAAGCTCGGAAATTACGGGTATCTCTTGAAAACCAAAAAAATTCAGAGAATATCCAAAATAAGGATTCTTCGGATTTTGAGGCTGCCCGCGCTAATTTGAGAAAGTTTTATGCTAAAAAGTAATATTTAAGTTTAATAATATATAAATCAATAAAATAAAATTTCATCTATTTTTGTTTTACAACAATTTTATGATGTTTCTTTGAAAAGCTGTAACGGGGCGTTACAGAACTGGGTCCGAACATGGCCACTGTAACGTGTCGATCCAGTCATCGGCGAAGCGAGAAGACGATGGTGTTTGCCGTCTGAGAATATGCTGCGCTGAAAGGGGCTTTACAAGAACTTTCTGATAACTTGATAGGATTTGAAAATGGAATTTGCGAAACAGAGATATATTGTCAAACCTGGTGCGATTCACGTCGCTCAGCAATTTGATCTCAAAGTCACGACAAAACAGTCACCTTTCAGCGACGGTTACGATATGGCTCGTGCTGCTTTGGCTTTGGGGGGTAAGGTCAATCAAAAGTTGACTGAGGATGACGAACAGTTCCAACTGTGGGAAGAGTTTAAAGCCCATGAATTGCTGCTCAAGCAACATCTTCAAAAGGAGACAGGTCGAAAGCATCACTTGGTTTGGGGGGAGTATGAAATTCTTTCTTCTGAGAACGACCGGTTTAAAAATATTGGCAGCTTGACCTCTTCCGGTGATGATGGTTTTTTTATGCATACCAAGCAAGGTATTCGTATGTGGGAAGGCAATAACAACAAGAAAAACGGCCCACGTTGGCCAGGTATCAGATATGGTCTGACACTCAGTAACGAGTTGTTCGGTATGGCTATGTCCGATAATCCTTATGCCCAAAGTCGTTTATTGCAGATTGAAAAACAGATGTCCGAAATTGAGGAATTTTTTGAGACTGTAAAAAAACAGGTTCATGCTCAGATTGATAGTTTGGCCGCTGCCGGCATGAAGATTACCTTGATTCAGAACAATAACCCTGTTCATATCAGATTGAATGCTTTACGGGCTTATGGTTTCAAACTGGTTAAATTGTTGCGGGATTACGATAGTTTTGTATGTGCCGTTAAGACTCTCAATATCAAAGGCATGATGGCTAATAAACAATGTAATGACACATTGTATAATGGCGGTCGGATGATGAGGAAGTTACTGAATGATTTGTATATAGCGGTTATGGAGACTAGAGCCATCAAGAACATTCGACGTGACAGTCTGCTTGATCCAGAACAGTTAGCGAAGTTGAAGTCTGCAGTTGACCAAGAAATTCTTCCTAGAATACCACTATCTGTTTGGGTATATGAGTCACAACCCTCTTTGGTTTATATCCAGAAAAAAATGAATCAGGAGGATCTCAATAAATTGGTTGATATTGTTCGTGACAATGGGTTGTCAGGCTAGTTGGAGCGGGGGGTTACAATCGAGTGTTAGGAGAGTTACGGTTGGCCCCCTTTTTGGTTTGGATTTGTTTTTAGAAGTATGGCTGATATGAATAATATGAATACTCAAAAATCAGGTAAGGATGAATACTTAAAATTTTGGGAATATAAAAGGCTTTTAAGGGTAAGGGGAATTGAAGATATAGAAACAGAAATTGAATTAAAATTAGCTGATCTTGAAAAGTTGATCGATGAGGCACAGTCTTTCCACGAGGCATGTCAGGAACTTGATCTTGTATATCCAATCGTGAGAGAACATTTGAAATTGAGTAATAAATGCCTGGTTAGCTTAGATCTGAAAAAATACTATATTCCCAACATGCTCTTTTTTAAAAATGTGGTTTCTTCCAGTGGGCGTCAATCGCGTAAAAAGTTTTTTAAATGGGCAGATATTAGTACGGCTTTGGATAATACAAATGCCAGCCTTGATGAACGATTACTTCATATGAAGATTTATTTTGATTGCAGACAGTATTTCTCTCGAGGTAGGCAGATTGCCGGAGATTTGGCAGAATTGTTTTCGATGAAAGAAGTTTTTGAAGAAATTTTGAAAGTTGAGAATTTGGAGCGAAGAAATCTTCCTAGTAATATCATGGTTAAGTAAGAATTAAACTACCTTTTTTGAATCGGTTGCCATCACATATGTGATGGCTTTTTTTTGGATGACTGTAACGCCCCGTTACAGTAGTGGATACCGGCGGCGGCATCGGCTTTCGTCAACTTCGTTTCTGTTCTGCGCCGATGACTGTAACGCCCCGTTACAGTTTCCGGTGGCGGTCCAGTTCTGTAACGCCCCGTTACAGTAGTGGATACCGGCGGCGGCATCGGCTTTCGTCAACTTCGTTTCTGTTCTGCGCCGAT
>NZ_JBQCUK010000003.1:0-25604 GCF_051963335.1 Neisseria sp. P0004.S004 | reverse complement strand
CGCCCCGTTACAGTAGTGGATACCGGCGGCGGCATCGGCTTTCGTCAACTTCGTTTCTGTTCTGCGCCGATGACTGTTAATGGGCGTTTTAACTAGATATGGAATAATATTTGATTTGAAATAGTTGCTAGTTGACAAGAGAAATATATTTAGTTATGATTCAAGAACCTTAATCTCATTTTGGGTTATTTTACCCTGTCTTTTCTGTCATATTTTTAAATCCTTCTTTTGGAGAAAAATATGTCAGTTCAACTTTCTGTTCGTGGCAATCTCGGTGCTGAATTTAATTTGCGTCCAGTCGTAAGCCCTATAAACGATGAGGCTTCAATCGTACTTAATTTTTCAATTGCCTCCCCTAATTTCAAGCGGAATGCCGAAGGTAAAAAAGAAGTAGTTTCAACGGAGTGGATTTCTTGCGAATACTGGAATCGTGATGCTACTCATCTCCATAAAATTTTACAGGTCGGTATGCCGGTTTTCGTTACCGGTGAAGAACGTTACGAAACTTATACCAATCGTGATGGTATTGAAGTTCGCGTTCGTAAATTGCGTGTTCAAGATTTATTCATTGTTCCAACTGAACGTATAGAAGATATCAAGTTGCGTCCTAAACGTGAGCAGTCTCAGGATAGTAATCAGGCTGAAGCAGATGCTGATGATGACATCCCAATGTAAATATGGCCACGAAAAATACTTCCTTTTTTCGTGAAATGAACTGCTGGCTTGCTGCATTATGGGCTGATTTTAAAGATATGTTCATTATTACCCTCATTTATGGAAGCTTTTTTGCTTTGGCAATGTGGGCTTTTTTGACTATCACATCTTGGCTTGTTTTGCAGCTGAAGCAAAGTTTGGGATTTTAAAATGCGTTTGTTTTTATGTGAAAAACCTTCTCAAGCTAAGGACATCGGTAAAGTGCTTGGTGTTCTTGGCGGGAGGCATGATGGTTATTTTCAGAATGGAGACACTGTTGTTACCTGGGCATTTGGTCATATCCTGACACAGGCCGCGCCAGATGCTTATGGCGAACAATATGCTGATTTTGGAAATATCTCCGCATTACCCATTCTCCCTGAAGTTTGGCAGATGCAGGTACCGCCAAAGGTATCGAAGCAGTTTAAAGTCATTAAAGGCTTGTTAGCCAAAGCAGATGAAGTAGTGATTGCTACTGATGCAGATCGTGAAGGGGAAGTTATTGCCCGTGAAATATTGGATTACTGTGGCTACCGAAAAAAGATCTCCCGATTTTGGACGAGTGGCCTAGATACCCAATCGGTAAAAAAAGCCTTATCTTCAATAATGCCGGGTAAGGATAAAGAAAACCTTTACCAAGCCGGTTTGGCGCGTAGTCGCGCCGACTGGCTGGTAGGTATGAACCTGAGCCGTGCCTACACAGCTGCTTATTCTGCCGGATATGGCCGAGAACATACTCTGTCGATCGGACGGATTCAAACACCGACTTTGAAGCTTATAGTCCAAAGGGACAAAGAGATCGATACTTTCGTTCCTTACAACTACTACACCCTTTCAGTAGATTTTGAGACAGCAGAGAAGTCAGTGTTTACTACACTATGGCAGGTTCCTGAAAACTGGCGTAATACTGATGGATACTGTACCAACCTTGAGGCTGTAAAGGCCCTTGTCAAACAGCTTGAGAAATCTACAGGTAAGGTCATTACCTCAAACAAAGAGCGTAAAAGCACCCCGCCTCCGTTACCTTACAGTCTTTCGGCTTTGCAAAAAGAAGCCGGAAAAAAACTTGGCCTATCGGCTTCCAAAGTGCTGAAAATTGCACAAACCCTCTACGAAAAATACAAGATTACGTCATATCCTCGTACCCCTTGCAGATACTTGCCAAAATCGCAGATGAGTGAAGTGAAAGATGTATTTGCCGCGATACAAACTATCGACAAATCCATGCTTTCAGTGATTGAAAAAGCTGATCCTGAACGTCAATCAAGAGTATGGAATGATAACCAGGTGAACAAGCATTCTCATCATGCAATTATTCCGACCAAGGTCAGTAATTTTGATTTGTCAGTCCTTGATAAGAATGAATCAACGGTGTATCGAATGATACGAGACCGTTATATCGCGCAGTTTTATCCTGATTTTGAATATGACTCTACTGTGGTAGAGGTTGAAGCATGTTCACATTTGTTTAAAGCCTCCAGCCAATCACCGGTTATTTCAGGTTGGAAGGTTCTTTTGGGTAAGGATGTGTTCGAAGGTGATCAAATCGATGAAGGCCCTGCTCTACCACATCTGAAAGTCAACGATGAGGTCGGCACGGTTTCTGCTAATCCCGAAACTAAAAAGACCACTCCGCCACCACGTTTTACAGAGGCTTCTTTGCTAGATGAGATGCAAACTTTGAAGGACTTTTTGAAGAATGTAGAAGACGAGCAGATACGAAAAATTCTCAAAAGTACGGAAGGCTTGGGAACAGAAGCTACTCGCGCCGCCATTATCGATCGTTTGTTTGAAATGGGTTATATGGAAAAGAAACGGGGCAAAATCTATGCGACAGAAAAAGGTCGTAACCTGATTGCCCGGGTTCCACCTATGATCGCCGATCCGATAACGACGGCAAAATGGGAGCTGGCTTTGAGCGGAATAGAAGCAGGTAAATTGACTTTGGCTGAATTTATGGCCTATCAGCAGAAAGTGATTACAGAGCTGGTCGAACAGGCGAAAAAGGATGTCGCAGGTAAAGCTTATCCACCAAAAAAAACGGATTCAGCCGGTGCAAAAAAACAGGCAGTCTCCCGGAATGAAGACGAAATCTGTCCGACTTGTAAGGAAGGCCGGCTGAGACAGAGAGGCTTCAAGGAAAACCCTGAAAAACGGTATTGGGGGTGTAGTAGGTATCCCGAATGCAACTACTTCGAATGGGTTAAATAGGCAGTTTGAACGGTATAGAAGCACGTCCTTCTAATAAACTAAAGGTTATCTATCCATGTACTATCATATTATTCCAAAATACTTTGCTGACATTTCAGAACGCGAAATAAAACTGGCCTCTCTTGAAATACCTGAATTAGGGCTGAACCTGACTGACAAAGAACTTAAGACGATTAAGCCATATCCCAACCAAAGGTATCATATTGGCTGTCTGAGATACGGTTTCAAAGGCAGGAATTTTGTCGGACTTATCCTTGAAACAGATCATATCATATCGGAATTTACTAAAATCTGTACATGGACTGTGCATTTTCACCCACTAGATGTAGTTAAGATAGCATTCAGGATGAAACATATAACCAAATATAAGTTGTTAGACAACAATAATTTGATGTTCAGCGAAGATAAACCGTATCTTTCAAAATTACGGACTGAGAAAAATTATTGTGATATCTCTGTTATGGAATTTTGTTATCCATATCATTTTGAAGGTGTAAATGTTCAAGATGTGTATGATAAGAGCGTCGATGAATTTTACGATGACGAAGGAGTCATTATTCGTCGTGAACAACAGATCGAAACATACACGACCGAAATTGAGGCGTATCGTAACAAATGCACAATGCGCAGTAAGAAGTTACCTTCTTTGGAAACTGCAATGAAACTCCATAATCTATGAAGAAAATTTATATTGATCTGAACAGGTTTGTTAAATAAAAGATTGGTTTATCAACAACTAGTGTTACTAAATTTCGCTAAGATTAAATTTTTTTGGAGTTTCAATTGGATAGAAGAGAATTTTTGAAAAAGATTGTCGGCGTAGGTGCCCTATATACAACCGGTGCTGCCGGTTTGTTATTGCCTAAAGATGTAATAGCAGCAACCAGTATGGCTGATTTTTGGTCACGAGACCGTACAATCAATTGCAAACGGGCTGATACAGGCGAAAAACATGAAATCCGTTTTTTTCAGCAACAAAATGGATATGATCTTGAAGCCTACCGTAATGCCTGTTGGCTGATGCGTGATGCCAAAGATGGAAATGCCATGGTTCAAATCGATGTAGGACTTTTAAATCTCATGTATGCAATGCAGGAATGGGCACGGCAATCAGGACGAACAAACCCTGTGATTACGATCAATAGTGCATATAGAACGCCAAGACGAAATGCGACTATTGAGGGTGCTGCCAGAAACTCACTTCATATGAGCGGTAAAGCAGTTGACTTTACTATGAGGGGGGTAAGCATTAGCGAGCTTGAGCAAATGGCTAAATACTACAATGTGGGCGGTATTGGTATCTATAATAGCTTTATCCATTTGGATACCGGTAGGGTTCGGCATTGGCGTGGTTAAAGATTTTACGAAAAAATATTGACATATGAAATTATCGGGAATATATTGTAATTGTTTTTGTAGTTTGTGACTTTTCTTAAAAGTCTCGTCATTTAGCCGTTCATGAATGAGATTCGATTCGTCGAATTTACGGTACTTCTTTTCAGCCAGCCTTTAAGGCTTCTAAGTCAGTTCGGCTACCGTGAAAGCCGCAACTTAACCCTTTGGGGATATACTATCCCCTTTGGGATTGATATATCCCCTGTTTTTTGGAGATATATCATGACTCAATCTAATCAAAACTACTTTAACCTGACTGCTGACGGTATCGGTTTTTTAAACCGACCTCGCGAAGTTCAGGGTAAACGTAAATCTTCCCCTTACTTTGCTTGCACGATCCAAGCCTCTCGAGGCGATAATGGTGAAAAAACCCGTTTCGATCTTCGGATCGTCGGAGGTCAAGCAAAAGAGCTTTTTGCTCGCCTTTTGGAAGAGTTCCCGCAATTGCAATCAAAAAATATCCAAGAACGCCCGACTGTCGTGGTTGGTTTTCGTGCAGGTGATATTCAACCCCTAAAATTTGAAGCAACCAATCATAAGACTGGAGAAGTCTCAGAACTTTTGAGTATCGATGGTCGATTGTTGAAATTCAAGTTTATTAAAGTTGATGGCAATATGTGGTATCAATCATCTTATCAAGGTGAACAAAATCAAGACAATCCTGATGCTTCTTAGAAAGCTCTCGAATATTTTGATTGTTTGAGAATGGTAGGAAGCTTTCGAGCTTCCCCATTCTTAGTTTTCTAGCTTATTGCTTGGAAAATTAAGCCTCTGTCTAAACGGCGGTTTAATTTTCCAAGCAACTCTTGAATTATAGTGAAGTAAAGGGTAAGTCCCCTTAAAGACTTGGCTTTCAGCAATATTGTTTTTTTATCGATGCTCATATCTATTGTGAGCATCAGTAAAAAAATAAGGCTCTTTAACAATCCGAATTTTTTTATTTTTGTTGCTTTTGTAGCAACTGTTTAAAAGCTGCCCTTTGGGCAGCTTACCTGAGTGCCCCGCCCTACCCAAGGTCATTCAGGTAAGCTTCCCCGGTTGACAGACCGTTTCTTCTGTCTGCGTATAGCCGTATAACCAGTACGCGCAATTATTCGTAATTGTTACGGCTTTATTACAAGCTAGACCATTATCTGATTACTGCGTCGGTGCGGACTAAGTAATCAATAGCCAGGGTAATCCCCATTTGAACCTGCTTTGCAGGTTCTCTAAGAAGTTTTGATATTTGCAGAACAGCTTAGAGAATCTGTATTTAAAGAGTTTTATACAGCCGACAGACTGTTTCCTCTGTCATTGCATAGCCGTTGATTGCAAGCCTGTTTCAGGTACGGTACAGCTGCTTTTTTCTGAAGCAGATTTCTTTTAACCCATCGGGGTACACTTCCCCGAATGGGCATGGTGTCCCCTTTATTTTGGAGTATTACCATGAATCTAAATCTATCTTTTCACCGTTCAGGTGCCATCCTTCCCCCAAATTTACTTCCGGAAAGAATACGTATTGGTGACATCCTCACCCACCGACATACTCATCAGAAATTTGTCGTCTCATGCATACAAGAACATCATTTGTTACTTGTTGATGCGGATGGTCGTATTTCGAAAATACGAACCAAAAAGGCGGTCAATCGGTATTGTAGGAGCGTCAATGATGTTCATAGCCATAAAAACGCTTCCATAGCGTTGAAGATGGCAGTTCGTGCATTGGATAACGATAAACGTATTTTTACAAGATTGGGGCTTCGCATGTCCCAAATAGTATATTTGGATAATATCCACAGTGCGATCAAACACTGATTAGTTTTTTCCCAACCACGGGATACCTGCCCGTGGCCGGTATCCCTTTTCTTTTGGAGAGATACCATGTCTATGACAATCCAAGGCACTTTAACAGTGCAAGTCATTCAGGGTCGCCGTGGCCCTTTCAAAACAGCTAAATTAGCTACCTCAATTGGCACATTCGATGTAAAAAACCCAATATTAAAACAGTTTGAACCAGGTAATTATGAAGGAAACTTCATACTGAACCAGCTTAAGGTAAAGACCTTTGAGTGGGGAGGTGGAGCAACGTCATATATCGACGCTGCTTTAGATTGGCAACATCTTGCAGATTTCGCACAAGAATGTGGTTTATCAGATGAAGCAGAAGAACAGTCTAGTCCAGCTTCTACTGTCGATCCAGTTTCTGAAAGTGGTGCTTTTGATCCAGTTTCTGAGAATGGTATTGAATTTCCGAAATTTGCCGAGTCCCTAGATCAGGTTGAGCACATGATTGAGAACAAATGCTCTTATATCAGCTTTGGAGAATACATTCTTGCTGATCGTGAGGAATTAAAATGTGCCGTCGAGCTTGTACGCGAAGCCGGCTATTCATATAGCCCTCGTGAAAAACGCTGGTATGTCTAGGAGGCGCGAATGTTGTATTTAACCTCACGCAATGATTTGATGGCCGATGCCTTCTTTATTTGGGGCAAACAACTTATGTTTGCCTCTCTCCATGGTCGCGATGCAGACATGTTGTCCTTCCAAGCTCAACTGCAAGTGAGTAATGAACGGCTTGGTTTTAGACAGCCGGGGGAAACTTTAACCTGTCCCCGACTGACAACCGCCGAGTATTGCTTAAATCTGAGTAAATACATGACGAAATATCAGACTCTTAATTATGGTCCGGTCACGCACATGTTTTTGCATTCAGATATTCTGATTCAACCTAACTTCGATAGCAAAACCGGTTGGGTTATGTTGGATGATGTTACAGCAGACTTGGATAAGGCAGCCTGGCAACTGGTGCAGCAACTCTCCGATATACCGTTATTGGAACATTGGCAGAATGCTGTTTTGTCAGAACTTGAGGCTGATAAATCCATTATGCGGTTTACTCCTCGTATAGATGAAGAGTATGCAGCAGTTGGAGTTCAAGCTGTACGAGTTGATATCCCGGAAGATTTTGATGTTCGGTTGACCGCTATGCTACAAAGCGGTCGCTTACATACTTAATCTGAAGCCCCTAGCGGGCTTTTTCAGACGGCCTTTTAAAGGCTCTCTAAAAAAGTCTGTTACACAAGAGTTTTACACAGATGACGGACTGTATATTCCGTTGATGGATACTGTTGCTGAGATTGTCCTCCCATATTCGTATGGTTGCAGCATTTTTTTAAACAAGCGGTATTACCGTATTTATTTAAACCCTGACGGGAACGTTTTCCCGTTTGGGGAAACTGTTTCCTGTCCTAATTGAAAGGAAACATAATGCCTGTACTGAACGAATTGGTAGAAGCTTCAAAGGGAAAAAAATTTGAAGCCCTACAGGTTTTCAATCCGAAAGGAAGGGACCTTGTTTTCAAAGGCGTAGAACTTATCCGATTGGAAAATCGAAACGGCCAAACCTTAGAAGGTTTGCCTCTTGATGGAAGCATCTGTGTCTATATCACGGATAATGATAATTTTGTCATTGTGGATGACCGGAAGCTGGAACAGGGGCCTATGGTCATAGGCCGTTTTGATCTACAGTTCGGGTGCATAGGTTATGACCGGGTTGCCAAGGAGTTGTACCGCCTTCTAGGTATCGATGCTTATCAGTACGTCTGAGGCATTTCTAAACCCAAAAGGATGATCACTTAATCGTGACATCCTTTTTTCAGACACCATCCCAATTGAACGAATCATGCGGGATTTTCGAACTGTTCCACTTTTGGAATATCTATCTAACCCTTTGGGGATACTGTTCCCAAGGGGGGACTGGTATCCCTTGTTTATGAAGGAAATATCATGGGAACCTCTAATTTTTTATACAACCACAAACTTAATGTCATCAGTGGTACGTTATTCAGCACTTTTGATCTTGAAGCCTACAACAAGGAAATGGATGAGGTAGATCGTCTCAAAGCAGATGATAACGAAGCCATCGGCAACATACTTCAATGGAATTGTGAAAATGCCGTCGATAACATAAGGTATCGAGCTGACGAGCCTGATCGGGAGCGTGATCCATGGAGAAAACACCGTATCGACGGATTTCGAATTTTATCCACAACGGACGCAAGCGAAGATAATGGCGAGTATATGACCCACAACTTCGGCGGTAGAAGGATAGCTACCTTGACGGCAGAAACGCTATTTTGGGGTGTCAATATCTGCATGGAGTTAGATGTCATCCTTCGTTGCGGGTACTATGACGGCAGCAATATCGACCAGGAATTTCGTATTTATACCGAGTACAGCAATTACCGCATTTTGGAAAGATGTGAGATGTCTTCGTTTGATGAAGCTATCGACTATGTGATTACGGAACTGGAAGATGCTGATATAGCCACATATCAACAGCTCTGCACTCATCGAAAAGGTATAAACCGACGTTTGTGTGCCTTAGAACAAGTTCTGTGGGAGCGTTACGAAGAGTTAACCTCTCCATGGTGTGAGCAGCATCAGGTGTTTGCCCGTTTCAGTAATGGCGAAACCTGGTACTCGAAAAAAGCGGCATAAGGAGGATATATCATGTATCAGATGTACGATATTGCCCCGAATGTGGATGTTTCTCTTCACTGGCACAAAAACAGTACAGTTACTGCGCGTTTGTTTTCTGATGGCAAGATAGTAGAAAAACGGCTGATTTCCAAATGGGATGAGGCGGAAGAAGTTTTTGCATCTGTCGTTACGATGGCTTCTGATTATGCAAACCGTATTGTTACACCGGAAACCTTGGATTTGTATCGTCAAGTTTTGGCTTGGTATCAAGAAGAATGTTACTGGTAATACTGACGTATTACGTCCTATTATACCTGCCTTCGGGCAGGTATTTTCAGACGGCCTTCATGTGAGGTCTTCTAAAAATACCTGTCTTTACAGGCTGACAGACCTTATCTGTCTTGTGTCCTGCCGTTAAACATGACACGCATCCTTCGGGATGTACGGCATTTTCTTTTACTAACCCTATGGGGATACATCTCCAATAGGGGATATTCCCCTATTCTTGGAGATTGTTATGAAGTTTGATAAACACAATGCTTGTGCTGATGGTATTTATAGTCCTGATACTGTATTTCAACAGCAAGATGTACGCGAAATTTTGCTTGGCCAGTACAGTTATGGTGGTTCCCAGTTATTGCGAAATATAGTTAGATCACTCTATAAGGGAGTTCCAGTTGAGTTATACCAAGTTACTCAGCTTGATCAAAAACATTATGCAATTTTTGAAGCAATACTTGCTCATTACCGCAAATATCGCGAAAGCGAGCAATTGCGACAAATAGTGGTCGAGATGAACCGGAAAGCCAGCTAAAAAGGAGATAACTATGACTATCATGAGACCTGAGCAAGAAGACTTGCAAGCAGCGTTTGAGTTTGTAGGTATGATGACAGCAGTTGCTCGACATGAACTCAATCCACTTGAAAAAGATGAGTTTGATGAATTGAGATTTTTGGAAGACGAGGACAAAGCTAAGGTTTTAGATGCTTTGTGTGAGAAATTCAACAACTGTGATTTGGATTGGTTGATGATGGCCTTAGCCCATTTACTCTCTCCGGACAGAGGGGTAATTGATCAGGATTCGGACATTTTGACCATAAATCCAAATCTTCTTGGTGCCACTGATAAAAGTAGTTAGCTTTACAAGAGTAGCACTGTATTTTTAATCCTGCTGTTTGTACAGATGCAGACAGTTCAATCTACCCATGCAGGGATACCGTACCCTGCTATGGGAATGTGTACCCCTGCCCTTTATAGGAGTACACCAATGCAATATTTAAACGAAAAAAACCTAGAAATTAGAATCTTGGTAACAGATGGCTTATACGGCTGCGATGTATTCGATACAGAAGGTAAGCCTCTGGCCGGCGTGATGCCTGAATATAAAAGTCAGGTTGAGGCTGTTGCCGCTGCTTTAGATATACCCGAAGTCGGACTATTTACAGATACTAAACAACGGCCAAAACAAAAGTTGGTTGCAGTAACAGATGCACTCGCTTTGAAATATGGTTTGAATTTCAAGAATCATGGCGGTTTCTATCGTAAGCATGACAACAGTCACGCGTGTTTGAATAAAAACGGTAGAAAAGGATTTGTTCTTTTTTTTACAGCAAATGAAAAATTTCTGACTTTACAAGGTTCTACCGCTATCGAGCCAGAAATTCTCTATCAGTTTGATATTTATGTCGATAATGATTTTATTGTTGAGAAAGTGTCTATGCTGATAGGTTCTTAAACAATAAGTCCGATTATTTGGATATGTTTTACCTGCTTGCGAGCAGGTATTTTTAGACGACCTTCAAGAAAGGCCGCCTAAAAATACCTGTCTTTACAGGCTGACAGACCTTATCTGTCTTGTGTCCTGCCGTTAAACATGACACGCATCCTTCGGGATGTACGGCATTTTCTTTTATCAACCCCGTGGGGACCGTGCCCATGGGGAACGGTATCCCATTTTTTTTGGAGCAATACCGTGAATGCGTTGCCATTAATCCGAGAATATAGTGAAACCAAAGTTAAACCCTCTTTACAGGAGGGAAAAACTTTGGACATTGAAATGGTGTATAAAAAGGGTAGTAATACCGATGATAGAGGGTATTACTTATCTGTCAGAGAAGTAAAAAAGGAAGGATGTTTTGTAAGTTTTACATTATTCGGATCACCTAACTTACAGTTACAACTGAATACGGTAAAACGTAAATCAGTAAAAGCTGAAGAAGAGGCTTTCGGTATTTTGAAAAGCTTACTCAAAACAGATCAACTTGTGCCTCTTTTAGAAAAGAATGGATTTACCTGTTGATTATCCTTTTGGGAATCTACTCCCTATGTGTGTAGAGAAGCCTAAGCTTTGGAGATATACCATGTTTCTTTTGCCTCTTATGTCAGCTTCACTGACTGTTTATACTTACTCTTCTGAAACTCCTCTTAAACAAGTGGATATTAATCTACCTTGTTCAATTGGTACGGTTCGTATCACTGCGCAGGCAGAGATGGATGAAGAAGGTAATATTATTTCCGACTCTCTGCGAATTACAGACTTACAAACTTCTGAGCTGTTATCAGACACAGGAGAAGTAATAGAGCTACCTAGGCTTTGTAATAAAGACTATAACGAGGCTGTTTTTTTGGCCTCTAAATTGGTTGCCGAGTATGGTTTGGAAACCTTACCTATCGAATATCTGTAATAGATAGGCAATTTTAACCCCTGACGGGGCAATCCCCGTCATCGGGGTTTGCTCCGTCTTTTTTTAGGAGCATATGATGTATAACCCCGTATCAAAAATAGACGAACTCTTCCCGGATTTTGCAGAACTTGATCAAACTGTGGCCGAGATGCAGGAACGTCAGAATCAAATAATCACTGATTTCAACTTTATCATCCGTCAAGTGGCTGAGACTGCCAAAAAAAGTACGGAAGCTGCCGTATTGCCGGTGGAATCTCCGGAACCTGAGCTGCCGGATTCAGACATGCCTCTGACGCAGTTTCTTGCTGAGTTTGGGGACAGTCTCTTTAATGCAGTTACTGAGCAAAACCAGCCTGTCTATCAGGGACAAACTTACCCTAAACTTGAAGAAGTGCTGGATAACCTGGAACGTCCTTTGTTTACGGCACAGCGAGAAGTTGTACGCGCCGTATTACAGCAATTGGTGGTAGAGGACAAACCCGCAGCCATTATTAATGCCGAAATGGGTACTGGTAAGACCATGATGTCGATAGCAGTTGCTGCTGCCACGCATCAAGCAGGCTTGCACCGTACCTTGGTATTAAGCCCACCGCATTTAGTGTACAAATGGCGACGTGAAATCCTCAAAACAGTACCCAATGCCCGCGTATGGATCCTTAACGGAGCTGATACGTTGGCTAAGCTATTGCGAATCCGTGCCCTCGACCGAAAACCCGAAGTTCCGGAGTTTTTTGTGATGGGGCGTGTTCGGATGCGCATGGACTACCATTGGAGACCTTCGTATGCCGTTCGTCGCCGCTGGATACCTTCTGAAGGTGCTTCTAAGGGATTTGCCGTTTCCGAGTATTACTGTCCTAAATGTGGCTGTGAAATCTTGGATGAGGAAAACAAGCCTTATAACACTGAAGGTGGTCTGAAAAATGCCCTAGCTAAAAACCGCCGTTTTTGCAAAGGTAATCATCATGGCAAACCGTGTAAGGAACCGCTTTGGACCTTGTGCCGCAAGGAACAGAGTGAAGATAGGGTTGTGAGCACAGTGTACGACCGTGTACTTAAAACCATGACCACCCTACCCGGCATCGGTCCTAAAACCGCAGCAAAAATCATCGGGATGTATGGTGAGCAGTATCTGGCCGAAATCTTGGAAAACAACATTCAGGCGTTTTCCAATTTGATGGATGAAAACGGAGAATTTCTATTCGACGACCGTCAAGCGGCGCGTATCGACCGAGACTTAGGCAAAGCAGAATTTAGCCTGGGACGAGGCGGGTATCAGCCGACCGAGTTCATCAAACGCTATTTACCGAAGAATTTTTTTGGATTGTTGGTGGTAGATGAAGGTCACGAATACAAAAATTACGGAACTGCGCAAGGACAGGCGATGGGTGTTCTTGCTCGTTGCTGCAAAAAGATCCTGTGTCTAACCGGTACGCTGATGGGTGGCTATGCGGAAGACCTGTTCTTTCTATTGTGGCGACTTTGGCCGCAAATGATGATTGAAGACGGTTTCAGTTACAACAAAGGGAATACCTTGGGATCGGCGAGCATGGCGTTTATGCGTAAGCATGGCGTGTTGAAGGATATTGTCCGCCATCTTGGAACTGAATACAGCAATGGCGCATTCAGTAGCTCAAAAGCGGAGCGTAACAGCGTTCGTACCGCCAAAGCACCGGGATTTTCCCCTTTGGGCATCATGCGTTACGTTTTGCCTATTACCGTATTTCTAAAATTGCGTGATTTGGGTGAAGGCGTTTTGCCTGACTATAAAGAAGTTTTCCGGCCAGTTGAAATGACTGAAGATCAACATGCAGTCTATAAAAATATGGAGGGTGTCTTGAGACAGCATTTGAAAGCGGCATTAAGGAATCGTGACAATACCCTTACCGGCGTTGTTACGAGTGCCTTGCTGTCATGGCCGGATTGTTGTTACAAAGCTCAAGATGTTTACTGGCGCAGACAAAACAAGATCCTTTTCCATACCGAACCCCAGTTTGATGAGGAAGAAATCTCGTCTAGAGAAGCCGATATGCTGGAAGTTGTTAAAGACAGTCTGGCTAAAGGACGTAAATGTCTAGTCTATACCGTTTATACCGATACCCGTGATACGACAGGCCGTCTGAAAGAGATTTTCAAGCGGCACGGTATCAAGGCGGCGGTAATGAAGGCGACGGTAAAGGCTGATCAACGTGAAGATTGGGTTGAAGACCGGCTGGCAGAAGGAGTACAGGTGGTTATCTGTAATCCGGAGCTGGTCAAAACCGGTTTGGACTTGTTGGCATTTCCAACCATCTACTTTCTGCAAACAGGATATAACGTTTATACCCTGATGCAGGCCGCCCGCCGTTCTTGGCGTATTGGGCAGAAGGACGATGTGGAGGTGTATTTCTCCGGCTACAGCGATACAGCACAGCAAATTTGCCTTGAACTGATGGGGCAAAAAGTTGCTGTTACTCAGTCAACCTCCGGTGATATGCCCGATTCGGGCTTAGACATTCTGAACCAGGCTGAAGATTCAGTTGAAGTTCAGTTGGCCAAACGCTTGGTTGAACAACAAGATTGATGCAATTTCTGCATCTAACCCACGTTTAGTGGGTTTTTTCAGACAACACTCTGGAGAGGTTGTCTAAAAAAACCTATTTAACAGAAAAAAGGAAGGAAAATCATGAAAAACGATATTGGCTGTTATGTTTCGGATTTAAAAGTCATGCAATCCAACGCCGGTTACTATGTTGGTCGGGATTATTGGGAAAAAGCATACCCTGAAATTAAAATGCCCTATTCTCGCGAATCCGATTATTTCGCCACCCGCGAACAGGCTCATAACTGTCTGCAGATCATGAAACTGGAAATGTCCTTGGAAGGTTCCTGATTCAACTATTTATACGCTGACAGTCGTTTTACTGTCTGGATGCTGCCGTTAAACATCATCAACCGTAAATTTGCGGACACGGCTTTTTATTAACCCGGCCTCTGGCCAAATATCCCACTGTTTCGTATGTTCTATACGGCAGTGGTTTTTTTCTAAGGAAACGTTTATGAAATACAGTTCCAATAAAGATTTCCAAGTCTATATTGCCAGTTTGGTTGCGAGCAAAAAATGGATTTATAAAAAAAACAAACGTGGCAGACATGCCTCGCTGTTACATATCAACGGGCAGAAATTACCCGTGCCGAGTTCTCCCGGTGATTACCGTGCCCTTCGAAATTTCAAGACGGGAATCCGGAATATTGCCAGGCAAGAATAAACCATAATTTTTTAACCCCTTGGGGATACTGTCCCCTTTGGGCACGGTATCCACCTTACTTTTGGAGATTACCATGTCCATTAACCATCTGATGCACCCCCGTGTTGCGCATAACCACCGTGACAACGGATACTTCCCCACTGACCAAGCTACATTGGCCCGCATAGCCGCTTACCTTGATATTCCAGCATCCGCTGGAGGTTTGTTACGCATATTTGATCCTTGCTGTGGAACAGGAGAAGCCCTGGCTACTCTAGCTTCTACTTTGCAATCGGAAAAAATAAGTTGTCAAACTTACGGGATTGAACTGGAGAAAGACCGAGCTGAAGAGGCAATGAGTCGTCTGACCAGTGTCATTAAATCCGATGTGGAAAACTGCACCATGCAGGGTTCGGCAGTCGGCCTCCTGTTTCTGAATCCTCCTTACGGCTTTACCGCCAAAGACAATCTATCTAATCAAAGAACCAAACGGCTTGAAGAACTTTTCTTTGCGCGTACCTTCGGTACTTTGCAGCCTGGCGGAGTATTGGTGATGATTGTTCCGGAAGCCGCTCTGACGGAGCACCTAACCGGCGAAATCGCTTCCCACTGTACGGATGTCCGTATGATAAGGGCTGCGGTAGATACCTACAAACAACTGGTCATCTTCGGCATACGACCGAAAAACAAAGCCTCTATCAGCAAAAAACAGGCAGATGCCCAACAAAGGCTCCTACTTGATTTTGAAAATGCCCCTGAGACTTTACCGGCCGGTACGCCTGCATACTGTGTGCCTATTGCACCCAATAAGGTCTTTCGCCCAAGAAGCTTTAAATTGGAGCAGGATATATTGGAACGTGAACTGGGACAGCAGCAATCCCGCACGTTATGGCCATCATTTTCTCAACATTTCGGCACCAGTGCCGTTATAGCCGAAAAACGCCGGCCTTTATGTGCTCTGGGTCAGTGGCATGCTGCTTTAGCATTAGCCGCAGGCCAAGTTAATGGCGTTGTCACCTCAACCAATGGTCGAAAGCTGTTGGTTAAAGGTTCAACTCATAAAACCAAAGTAGAAACCAAATCGGAAGAGTACGACAACAAGGATAGACTTGTGGTCACGATTACCTCAACTGACCGGTTTTCTCCAAGCATACGGGCAATTGATTTGACCGAGGGATCGCCGGATTTTGGCCGAGTCCTGACAATCAAATAAATAGATTGGCCTATTCAATTTTTAAACCCTGCCGGGTACTTCCCGCAGGGGTGTATCCGGCTTTCTTTAAGGATACACCTAATGGAACAACTTGATCTGGCGGCTATGGCTGCATGTGATTCCCCTTCTTTGTTTTACCTTGGCCGAGTGTCTATGACGGCAACAGTAGATAACTGGGCAAAAGAGCACCTGCCTGCACAACTGTATGACAATAATCTTTATGCCCAAATATTGCTTGAGGCCCACCGCCGTGGCATATGGGGAGATCTTCCCCCTGAAGATGCAAAGTTGAATCAGCAGGCACTCAAGCCAGGTGAAGAAGGCAGAATAATGTCTTCTTACAAGATCGGGGACCAAAGAATTTGGGTCATTACAGAATGGGACAGAAGTCTTACCACACTCCTGTTCCCAGAAGATTACTGACCTTGCAATCGTTATATACCTCACCTGCCTTCGGGCAGGTATTTTCAGACGACTTTAGTAAGGCCGTCTGAAAATACCTGTCTTTACAGGCTGACAGACCTTATCTGTCTTGTGTCCTGCCGTTAAACATGACACGCATCCTTCGGGATGAACGGCATTTTCTTTTATCAACCCCGTGGGGACCGTACCCCTGGGGAACGGTATCCCAGTTTTTTAGGAGCAATACAGTGAATAATCAATACGAAACCTACATTGTCTGGTTTAAACAGGAGTATGAAGTTGCGGGTAAGGCCGCAGAGCTACTCAACGGCCAGACTATTCGTCAACCATGTAGCCGTGAAAACATCACAGATGTCATCGGTAGCAGACTGTCCGACTTTGGGTATTCCGCATCGATGATCAAAGGCGTGATTCCTGTAGACGAATACCTCAGATTGGAAAACCAAGCAGGTGCCGTACCCAATAAAGCCGATAATTACCATACCGCAGCAGTCTTCGTACCTACCATGTACGGTCATGAGGAATGGACAGAAATCTTGCATCAACCCGGCTTTATCGAAAGCCTGACTGATAACGAGGCAGAAGAGATTTTTGGCCGTGTTATGTGCGGGCGCAGTGTTGGATATGCTATGTTGGTCAAAGCATTGTCCGATTCAGGTATGGACGATAATGACAGTTTCTTGTTGGTTCCTGTTCCGAATATAGGAGGATATGACGACATCGCCTATCTTATGAAGGATATAGAATATGGATCAACCAACTTTCGTGAAAATTTAGAACGAGTTGTAACAGAGAAAACTGCTTCCTGGCTGTACGAACGTAATATGGGAACAATATCCTATTGGCTGTATTCTTCTGGTCTGATCTGGGAGGATTTTATCGATCCTGAATTGGATTATCCAGAATCAGAAGGCAGAATCATACAGAAAATTGTTAACTGTTGGGCTTGTTCTACCGTTGATCGGTACCTGAAATCATTGCCGAACGATTAATTCTAATCTTTTTGCTGGAATAAACCTTTATTTTTAACCCCAAGGGGCATTCGTCCTTTGGGGCGGGTTCCCTTTTTTAGGAGTAACTCAATGAAAACTTATATTATTAGTATGAATGTAGATGAAGAGCTTGCAGAAGATGCAGCCTTGGCTCTGAATGGTCAGGTTTTTACTTTAAGCAATAAGTGGTCAAACCTTTTAGCTCAGGTATCAGAATTTTTGTCTAATAAAGGCTTTCCGCTAGGGATTGCAGTCGAATTTTCTGAAGTATCAGAGTATTTCGCCCATAACCTTCTATCAGAAAATTGGCCTTATAGAGATGGTAATGTTTTTGCTGCTTCTGTAACAGTTAATGAGCCTGAGATCAACAAAGGATGTGCTGATTTGCTGCATCTTCTTAAAGAAAAAGTGTGTGTGGAGTCAAATTTCGGATTGTATGTCGACTATTTGACCGGCAAGGATCTGCAATGGCTTTATAGTCGTAACAAGGATGAAATCAATCTTTGGTTGGCAGAAAGTCGTACAGACTTATTTGAATTATTGGAGTCAGATAGAAATGTAGCCGATATTGTAACGGTGTCATGGGCCAAAGATGAACTGGGTAAATATTTTAAACAGTACGGAAGAAACCGCAAACCTGACAAACCAATTGTTCTTTAATTAATTTAGTCTTCTTTAAACCCCACGGGGATACGTTCCCCGACGGGCGCGTATCCCTCTTTTTATCCTGAAAGGAAATCTCGTGTCCGTTTCAAAATATTTCATGCTTCGCCCGTCCGCTTTGGACTGGGACTTTATCGAAAAACACTATCCCAATTACTACCGCAGCAACGCCATCCTCAAATCGGACGATATGAGTTACTGTCTTGGGGATATGGGGGATGTTCCCCGCGATACAGTAATTACAGAGGAAAGTTATAAGGCATTTGAAGAATATGCCGAAGACCTTGCCTATCGTGTCGAAAACGGCTTTGCCGACTTTATCGGCAGCGGTCTGACGTTTGGCCAGGCAGCCGATTATTTCGACGATTGGCTTTATGCCGTCGCCGTTCTTGAAGGAGAAGGCTGTATTCAGGTCAGCGAAGCGGTGCGCCTTTGGGCTGAAAAAGTCTTCAACACACCTGCAGAAAAGCGCAGGCAGTGGTACGCAGGCAGACTGTCGTCTGATCCCAAGCCGTCTGATGCCGAACGTCTGTTGATTGAAGTGGCAAACTATATTGCCCTGAAATACGGTTTGGTCTTTGGCGAAAACGGCGAATCGGTTTTGGATGTTTCCGAAAACATCCTTCAGGCTCATTTGTACCGTGACGCAGAGCCCGGCTTTTCCTTTTTCCTCAAACCCAATCAGTTTGGCCTGTCTGTGTTTGGCTCAAGCAGGTATTTTCCGTTGCAGAGTATCATGATCGGCAACGAGATACCCATTTCAGCTGCACAGACACTGATTGACATTCTGATTTCCGGAAGTGCCCCGAATACGGTGGATTCTGATTGAAATTGCACCTCTCACCTGCCTTCGGGCAGGTATTTTCAGACGACCTTCAATCAAGGTCGTCTGAAAATACCTGTTTACAGGCCGGCAGACCTTATCTGCCACCCGCGTATTGCCGTTACCCATTGCGCACGTCCTTCGGGACGGACGGCTATTTTTATTAACCCCGTGGGGAACACAATCCCTTCGGACTGTGTTCCCCGTTTTCTTTTTAAGGAGCAACATAATGCAAAACTTTATTGTATGGATGAATCCCGATCGGGAAGAATCGGCAGCTGCGGCAGCTAAATTAAACGGTGCGGTTTTGACCGCCCACACGGATGGTGCCATGGCCGCTATTAGACGTGAACTGAAAATATTGGGATTAGGGGCTGATTTGGCCATCTTTGCCCAAACCTGTGAAGAGTTTGCCAAACAGGCTAATGCCGACATGGTTTGTATCAGCAGTAGCAATGGTGATGCTGTTGCAGCCGTCACTTACCTTGAGGACGGATACGCCGGTGAAGGCGTATCCGCCGTTGCCGACATGCGCTATCTGATGTCTGCCTATCGGCAGTATTTTAACCGTCCTGACAAAATGGTTATTTTTCAGGTGGCATTGCAGTATTTATCAGATGAAGACATCGCCTGGATTTTCCGCCGCCACAGCAATGCCATCATCGAGTGGCAGTCGAATGAAGGGCTAGGACTGTACGAGTTCGGTTTCAGTCTATCCGATGTTCTGCCTGATGGCTGCCGCCATGTGCTACGCGAAGTCGTCACCGGCTGGCTGCACCGTGAAATCCTGCCCGAACTGTACGCAGAGTCGGCATAACTTCTGTGCTTCTTTTCCAAACCAGCGGGACCGTCGTTCCGCTTCCTGAAGGCAAAGTTACCGTTTCGGTTTCTTTGCCTTTTATCTAAAGCACCTGTCGTCTGAAATGTGCTCCGGATTCCCGGTGGCGACTCTTTTATCAACCCGGGCGCATGCCCATTAACCTGCGGGTTTCCTTATCCGCAGGGATAGGGATTCCTGCTTAGGAGCTTTATATGCCTAATTGGTGTAGTAACAGCCTTCATTTTGAAGGCAATCCCCAACGTATCGCTGAAGTTGCGGAACAAATCTTGATCAAAACCGACGATGGGTATCAATTTAGCTTTCAGCATATTGTACCCATGCCGGAGGAGCTGATTCTTCCTGAAGTGCCTGATAGTTACATGCAGCTGACCTGGCTTCAAATTGCTCAACAACCTGAAAAGAAGTTGATCAATTTGGAACAGGAAATGCTGGAACAGAGCGATAAATCCTTTTGGTCCGTTCAATATAGATTGCCGGATGAACTTTTCTCCGAATTAAAGCAATATTTTTCGGAAAAATTTGATTGGGACAATCTGACTGTTGGTGAAGTATTTACCCATTTTGAAGATAACGCTGAAGTCGCATCTCGTTTTCGTTACGATCAACAATTTGCCAAGCGTATTGCGGAAAACATCCGCCAATACGGTCATAAGGATTGGTATGACTGGCGAATGGCTAACTGGGGCTGCAAATGGGACGTAGATCCCGACTGCACTTTTGTGACGGTTGGGAAAAGCGACATCTGGATCAGCTGTGACACTGCCTGGGGTCCTCCGGATAGGCTTTATGAAGAAATCGCCAAACGCTTTCCTGACCTTGTCTTTGAAGCCAAATACTTGGAGGAGGGAATGTGGTTTGCGGGATCTTATGAAGGTCATGAAGGCGCGTTATTCGAGTATCCTTGCAAAGAAGATGAAGTGCGAGCCTTCGCGATTGAGCATTTCGGTTGTGAGTACGACGAGGATGAAGATTCCGAGTAGTTATCATAACTTATAATTTTTGAATAAACCTACCCTTTCGGGAGCAACCCGAAAGGGTTGTCTCCCATTTTGGAGACTAGTATGTGTAATATCAAAACCGAAAGCAATGAAATTCCTGAAAAACCAAAATTCACACTTTCTAAAGAAGATGGGATGCAAAAATTGCAGATCGTCTTCCCGGAGGAAAGTGAAGAGCTTTTTAATATTCATCAGTCCGACGAATACGACTATTCAGTTCCAGATTTAGCAGTTAGCGTAGATGTCGAGTTACTCTATCACGCGATAAAGATTCTTGCTGAAAACCCTAACAAGCTTCATCACCTTGCAATACATTGTGGTGTGTGTTCTGAAGGATTCGAAGGCAAATTGAGATATGAGAGATTGGTTTTAACGACCTATACGTCGTCTATGACTTTTTTCTTGGAGTTTTTCAATGATTGGACAGGAACTCTCTACGAGATGGATTTGACAGGACAATTCAAAGAATTTATTGGATACACGTTTCCTGTTACTGAACCTTTGTCAAAACTGAAAAAACTGCTCGATCAAGATGATTGATGTATAAACCCAACGGCTGCCTAGGCAGCCTTTTTTTTTATTTCTCTGAAACCGAAAATCAGGTTTCAGACGGCCTGATGTTTACATAGATATACGGTTTCAGGTATTGCGCCTCAGAATCTCATCTTGTATATTTGTATTCAAATGAATACAAACTAAAGCAAACGAATATGAATGCAACGAACCGTATCCCAATTAGTGTGCGCATCACTCAGGAAGATGCTGATTTTATTGCCGAACTTAAAATCGAAGGAGCAAATACGCCGTCTGAAAAAATCCGCGAATTGCTCAAGCTGGCGCGCTTGGCGCATACGCAGACACGCGATTACAGCTCCGCACTGACAGCGCAGGAGCAATTTTTCCAAGCGGCAAAACACGAAATCTTGCACGCTGAAAAACAGGCCGGAGTGCATTCGCATATCGTGGCGAGGTTGTTTGAACAACTGCCCGACTTAGGCGCAACACTCGCCGCCGACCTGCCCGAAGAAGCCGACCTCGATGATTTGAAAAAATACGAGCGCGAACTGATGTGGCGCATCGTCCGCCTGACTGACAGCATCCTACAACTCGCCGTAACCGGCAAAGGCGCAGCATACGATGACAGCGTATTACAACAGCTTGAAAACACATTGAGGCTGGCGAAGATTGTGCAGCAGGCAAATGAAGTTTAAGACTGCCGCCATACCAAATGAAACAAACACATTTTAGTGAAAGGAAAATCCAAATGAGCGAAACCCTATCCCGCCGAGTAGGCCGTCTGGTAAGCGGCGGTTTTCATGCCTTGAAAACGAAATCATTAGCCATATTGAGAAAATCACGGTTTCAGACGGCCTCTAACGATCTGTATCTGTTCGACGGGCTTTAGCCCATGTAATTCAATTCCGCATTTTTTATAGAGATAGCCGCTTCGATAAACATCCGACAACAGATTTTGCGCCTCGCGGTTCAGAATGACGGTATCGGCTGTCGGTACGGCCAGGATCTTATGGTATTTATGTTGCGCGTAAACTGGCATACTTTTTGATTAATTGAAAATAAAAGCTTGTAATAGCTCGTAATATGAGCTATTATTTATATATAGTTCTTTTTGACTTGGATATATAAAATGACTCTATCCTCTCTCTTCATTGATTCAGATACATATTGGTTCATGTTAGCTGGTCTGGTTGTGCTTTCACTTGGTGCTACTTATTCTAGGTTCAGTGCTAAAGATGTAGTAGTCGAAGGTTTTTCTACATTAATATTAATAGTTTCAGGTTTAGCGTTAATCGGTTTTATCCTCTATGTTGATAACAATATGATTTTCTATAATAACCAAGTAACCATCAACATTCAGAGGGAGGAACAACCCGCTAATATAAACGGCACAGTTTTAACCGGGCGAAAGAAGAGCAATACCATAAGTGTTTCATCTAACTGGCTGGATACACTCGAGAGGGAGTTACCTGATTTGGTAGGGAAATTGAATGATGAAGCAGAGAAACGCGATTTAATATTTTGTGTTAAAAGTTTCAAGGATGATTTGTCCAAAGTGACAAGTGTAGTTGGTGCTGATAATGAAAAAGAAATTAAACTGGAAAATAAGGTCATTTCCTGCTTGAGAAAAAAGGGATATAACTTAAATTAAGATTATCTCACTTCAACTTAATAGGATTCCAATATGATTATGGAGATGTTATTAAAGATTTTTTATGATGAATATGGGGTTTTTAAATTTTTATATGTGTTTGCATTTCTGCCCATTCATTTCATTTTAATAATTGTACAAGATAAGTGGTTCAAAGGAAAATTCAACGTATCAATGTATTGGTTGGCTATAACATTCATTTGGTTTTATGCCATGTCGGCCATGAATCCGTATAAATATATTCCAAGCTACGGCACGGCGGCGCAGAAAAGCACCTTGGCCAAATGTACGCAAGGGCAAACCGTTACGGAGGATTCCATCAAGGAAGTGATGAAGGCATGCAGGAAGGCCGACAAAGACCTGAAGTAGCACGTCGAAAGGCAAATGCACAAAGTTTGCCATGGCCGGTAATTTCAGCAGATAGCAACAAGAAAAGCCCAAAGTTTGTAAGCGTGTCAGCCCTTGCTGAATGGCTAGACCAAATCGAAAGCAAGGCAAAGGACGAATGGGCAAGAGTACGAAATTAAAATGCCAACCAATCTATATTTTTTTGCCTTATTGAAAATATAAGATATTGATTAAAAAGGATTCGAGATGGATAAAGAGAAGGTCTTAGACAAAATCAAGAAATGTTTGGCTTTGAGTCAGTCGGCAAATGAACATGAAGCCGCACAGGCATTAAAGCAGGCTCAGGCATTAATGGAAAAGTATGAAGTCAATGCTGTGGATATTACCTTATCAGAAGTCTCCGAGCAGAAAGCCGATCGGAAAATGGCTTTTAAATTGGCAAATTGGCAATGGAGCATTGCAAATATGATTGCCGATATATTCGGGAGCCAATCTTACCAACGCGGGAAGACGATGATGTTTTACGGCATTGGAAATCGAGCAGAAATCTCAGCCTATGCCTTTGATGTAGTTTATCGTCAGATTTCCGCCGACCGCCGCAAATTTTTGAAAACCTGCCGAGCAAGAAAGTCCGCACACAGAACTTATCTTGCCGACCAATTTTGCGGCGGTTGGATTGTGGGTGCTTATGAGACAGTCAAAAAATTTGAGATGTCCGACGAAGAGAAAGCCATTATGGACGGATACGCAAAAAATGAATATCCGTATATGACCGAAGCGAGAACAAGAGATGCGAAATCGTCAATCCTACAAGGATCAGAAATAGAATATGAGGCATTAGCCAAAGGAATGGAATCGGGTAAGCAAGTGCAGTTACACCATGCCATGAATGGTACGGACGGCGTGCAACAAATTGTAGAGCAAAAAAGATATTAAGAATACATTGTAATGATGATTTTGGAGGAGATAAATGATGAATGGACTTGAATTTAAAGAAGCGTTCGAAAAAGAGAAGTACGAATTCAAACAGTTACATCCACTGGAGCGTTATGCTTTTATTTTATTGATTTTATTTACTCTTCCCGGGTTGTTTGGAATGTTTGGTGTTGCAATAGGAATATTCGTAATACCATCGGTGGGGGAGTCTATCGCTCAAAACGCAATTCCTTCAGCAATAATTGCAAAGTTTATTTCAATTTGTCTATTGTTATTTATCAGATATTTTTTTAACTATTCTTTTGTTCGAAAATTTGTTTGGATCACCATCTTCTGGATTTTCCTGCATTATTGTATTGGCCTACCTTCCCTTCTGGGTTCCGATGATGATATAAGTTCTTTAGAACTTTGGAGTAAGCAAAATTTAAGATTGATCGGATTGTTTTCAATGGTTGGCTGTATCTTGTTCGGGGTGCCTTTACTCAATAAAAAGCGGTAGGATACTGTTTCTTTAAATATTTTGATTTTTGATACTAGTATTTGAGGGTATAAATGATAAATGAACCTGGATTTATGCTACTAATTTCTGCTACAGGTATGGTTTTGATATCTGGTCTATTTATTTTTTTCTCCCATAAATTCGGATTTGACAGAGCCGAAGCCTACCAGCTAATTTTGAGAATTTTTATTCCTCTTTTTGTAATTTTTGTAATAGCATTTTTACTTTACAGTTTTTCTATTATTCTAGAATTATAATTGTCGTTACTTCTATTTTTTTAGTTTATATAGATTTTGAAACCTCAAACTCTGCCTTATCCCAACGACTGCATCCAGCAGTCGTTTTTTTATTTCAGCATTGCCTGCCCATAAATACTTTCTGATAAAATGATTTTGTTACGTAATCAAAATAGCCTATTATGGAAGAAGCTTCAAAAAAACGCGGTGGACGCAGAGATGGTGCAGGACGCAAAAGCAAAACAGGTGAAGCCACGGCAGTCAAACGTATCCCAGTGTCGCTGATACCAACAGTGGATGCCATGATCGCTTCTACAGCCATGCCTCAAGGTAGCCTTATACCCATCAATCGGACAACACTAAAAGTCCCATATGCACTCGAGAAAATACCCGCCGGTTTCCCCTCTCCGGCGGAGCCGTATGTTGCTGACTATCTCGATTTTAACGAGTACCTTATCACAAACCCGTCTGCCACCTTCGCCGCACGTTCCGGTGGATATTCCATGCTTGATGCGGGTATCGGTAAAGACGATATTATGATCATTGACCGCTCTAAAACACCGAAGCACGGCGATATTGTGATGGCGGATTTAGGTAACGAGTTTACGATCAAACGGCTATACAAAGTTCCCGGTCGTAAGCCTGAGCTGCACTCTGAAAATGCTTCCGGTGAGTACCCTGATTTTGTACCGACCGATGGAGATACATGGTCGGTTGTTGGGGTCGTGACTTTCGTCATCAAAGACGTGCGTCAGGGTGGCTGACATGTATGCACTGATAGATGGCAACAGCTTTT